>JBAPWR010000483.1:0-8041 GCA_049283775.1 Thiobacillus sp. | reverse complement strand
GTGGCAGGAAGCCGGTTGTCGATGCATTACCTGGCTGACCTGTCCGTTTTCAAGCCGGTGTTCGCCATCCTGGTGCTCTTCATTGCCGGTCAACTGGCCTGGTCGTTGCGACCGAGCATGCGCACGCCCACGGCGTCTTCTCGTGCCGCCGCTGCTTTCGAGGGTCTGGTGCAGCAAGGCGAGCAGCCCTGCAGCCTGGGCATACGTCATCGCGCCTGGTCTTGGCGATCGATCGAATTCGAGTTCGGCGGCGAATTGTTTCGCTACCGCCCGCCGATCGCGTTTGCCGCGGGCTTCATGATTGCCGCAATCGCCTCCGCCCTGGGCGTCGGTGGCGGTTTTCTGCTCGTGCCCTTCATGGCGATGGTGCTGCGCCTGCCCATGTTCGTGGTGGCAGGCACCGCCGCCCTGGCAGTATTCATCAGCTCGTCGGCGTCCATCGCCAACTACCTGGCCATGGGGGTGCAGTTGGACTGGGCCTTGCTCATGCCGATGCTGGCCGGTACCGGGCTGGGGGCATGGCTGGGTCCGCAGGTCAGTCGTTTTGCCAAGGAAAGCTGGCTGCGAATATTGCTTGCCCTGGTACTGCTTGGCATTGGGGTCAAGTATCTTGCTGGATGACGAACTTGCCTGAGTCACACCGACCATGACAACAGACACTGAAGATGTGCTCGACTTCTGGTTCGGCGCTTCCGGCAGCGCCAGCGAGATCGCCGCGCGGCAGCGCAAGCTGTGGTTCGGCAAGTCAGCGGAAAACGATCAGGCGGTCAGCGATCGTTTTGCCGCCACGCTGACGGCCGCAAGCGCAGGCAAATTCGATCACTGGGCAAACAGTCCGCGCCGACGACTGGCGCTGGTGATCGTGCTCGACCAGTTTCCCCATCACATCTTTCGCGACCAGCCGCAGGCCTTCGCCACCGACCCGCAGGCACTTGCGCTGAGCCTTGCCGCATTGACGGCGAACGAGGACCGTCAACTGACTCCGATCGAGCGGGTGTTTCTCTATCTGCCGCTGGAACACGCCGAGTCGATCGAAATGCAGGAGCGATCGGTGTCCTTGTATGAAGCTTTGGCCAGCGAGGCGACCGCCGATGAGCGTGCCCTGTTCGAAGACTTCCTCGATTACGCACGCAAACATCGTGACGTGGTGGCGCGCTTCGGCCGCTTCCCGCATCGCAATGCAATACTGGGACGTCCGTCCACTCCTGACGAAGTCGAATTCCTCAAACAGCCCGGCTCGCGCTTCTAGGCGCTATTTATGCCCGACGGGTAAAATGGCGGCTTTTCGCCCATCGGCTCGCTCATGTCCCGCCAGATCCTCGTCACCTCCGCCCTGCCCTACGCCAATGGCAGCATCCACCTCGGCCACCTGGTCGAATACATCCAGACCGACATCTGGGTGCGCTTCCAGAAGATGCGCGGCCACGACTGCCGCTATATGTGCGCCGACGATACCCATGGCACCGCGATCATGCTGCGCGCGGAGAAGGAAGGCATCACTCCGGAAACGCTGATCGGCCGCGTGTGGGACGAGCACACGCGCGATTTCGCCGGCTTCCATGTCGGCTTCGACCATTACTATTCGACCCACTCCGACGAGAACCGCGAACTGGCGTCGAAGATCTACCTGCGCCTGAAGGATGCGGGGCTGATCGAGGTGAAGACCATCGCCCAGCTCTACGACCCGGTAAAAAACCTCTTCCTGCCGGATCGCTTCATCAAGGGCGAATGTCCAAAGTGCGGCGCGGCCGACCAGTACGGCGACAACTGCGAGGCGTGCGGTGCAACCTACAGCCCGACCGAACTGAAGAATCCGGTATCGGCAGTGTCGGGCGCGACGCCGGTGCACAAGGACTCCGAGCACCACTTCTTCAAGCTGGGCGATTGCGAAGCCTTCCTGCGCGAATGGACGACCTCGGGCGCACTGCAAAGCGAGGCCGCCAACAAGATGCAGGAATGGTTCGCCTCCGGCCTCAACAACTGGGACATCAGCCGCGATGCCCCCTACTTCGGCTTCGAGATTCCCGGCGCCCCGGGCAAGTATTTCTACGTATGGCTCGATGCGCCGGTCGGCTACATGGCGAGCTTCGCCAAATATGCCAGGGAAAACGGCCTCGACTTCGACGCCTGGTGGGGCGCCGAATCAAAAACCGAGCTGGTGCATTTCATCGGCAAGGACATCCTCTATTTCCACGCCCTGTTCTGGCCGGCGATGCTGAAGTACTCCGGGCACCGACTGCCGACCGCTGTCTACGCGCACGGCTTTCTGACCGTCAACGGCCAGAAGATGTCGAAGTCGCGCGGCACCTTCATCACTGCTGCGAGCTACCTCGAGCAGGGCCTCAATCCCGAGTGGCTGCGCTACTACTACGCCGCCAAACTCAACGGCACGATGGAGGACATCGACCTCAATCTCGACGATTTCGTCGCGCGGGTGAATTCGGATCTGGTCGGCAAGTTCATCAACATCGCCAGCCGCACTGCCGGCTTCATCCACAAGAACTTCGACGGCAAGCTCGCCGAAGGCGTGGCCAACATCGAGTTGATCGGTGAATTCCAGGCCGCTGCCAGCACGATCGCCGCACATTACGAGTCACGTGACTATGCCAAGGCCTTGAGGGAAATCATGGCCCTGGCCGATCGCGCCAATCAGTACGTCGCCGACGAAAAGCCCTGGGAACTGGCGAAGCGGCCCGAAGCGGTGTATCGGCTGCACGAAGTTTGCACCGTTGCGCTCAACTGCTTCCGCCTGCTGACCCTGTACCTGAAGCCGGTGCTGCCCAGACTGGCGGAGCAGGTCGAAGCCTTCCTCAACATCAAGCCGCTGGCCTGGGACGACGCCCAGGACCTGTTCATCCGCCGCCACATCAACGAGTACAGCCATCTCATGACCCGTATCGACCCGAAATCCATCGAAGCCATGGTAGACGCCAACAAACAGAACCTCGAACCGACCCCCGCCCCGGCACCGGTGCGCCATGCCGAAGCGCAGGCACATGGCGACGCGAAAGCCGCCGAGGCAGCGACGATCTCGATCGACGACTTCGCCAAGATCGATCTGCGCATCGCACGCATCGCCAACGCCGAACATGTCGAGGGCGCCGACAAGCTGCTGCGGCTGACGCTCGACCTCGGCGAACTCGGTACCCGGCAGGTATTCGCCGGAATCAAGTCCGCCTATGCGCCGGAAGCACTGGTGGGGCGGCTGACGGTGATGGTCGCCAATCTCGCGCCGCGCAAGATGAAGTTCGGCATGAGCGAAGGCATGGTGCTGGCCGCCTCCGGCGATGCGCCGGGCCTCTTCATCCTTTCTCCCGACAGCGGCGCGCAGCCGGGCATGAAGGTGAAGTAAAGCCACATGGAAACAACCAGGCACCTGCGCATCCATGGCCGGGTACAGGGCGTTTTCTACCGGGATTCGATGATTCGCGAAGCCAAACGTCTGGGTGTGCGGGGATGGGTCCGAAACTGCAGGGACGGATCGGTCGAGGCGGTCGTGCAAGGAGCCCCCGACCAGGTCGAGGCCTTGATTGCCTGGTCGAGGACAGGCCCGGAACGTGCTCGGGTCGAGAACGTGGCGGTGTCCGCAGGCAGTGGTGAATTCACGCGATTCGAGCGCCAGCCCGACGCTTGATCCGGGGCAGGTCAAAGGGCAAAAAAAAGCCCGGCTCGAAAGCCGGGCAGAGATCCACCAAAGGAGGAGGATTGGAGGAGACAACACCAAGAGCCGTTGCGGCCCTTCGTGTTATTAGAATTCTCTAATATTAGGAAACCCTTGTCAACAAGATTGTCGACCTGCATGTCGTTTGTTGTAAATTTTGCACAAATACAACAATCGGCTCAATAAACAACGGCCACCGACTCCGGCTTCAGCCAGTCGCCCAGAGATTCCAGCAGCCTGTCGTCCAGCCGAACCCGCCAGTTTTCGCCCAGCCTGAGCTGGCAACGGGCGGAACGGTTGCAATACTCGACCCAAACCGGACAGCCGCCTGAGTCCGCCTTGTAGGGCGCGAGCAATTCGTTCAGCTTGTTGCCGCTGGACTGGCCGTTGCAGGTAATGCGCAAGCCCTGGGCAAAGTGGGTGCGCGCCTCGGCCAAGCCATAGATTCTCTCCGCCGTGACGCGCAGGCCGCCCGAATAGTCGTCGCGGTTGACCTTGCCCTCGAACACCAGCAGCGCATCCTCCCTCAGCAGATGCCGGTTCTCCTCGAACAGCTCGTTGAACACGACGACCTCGACCTGCGCCGTGGCGTCATCCAGCAGCACGATCACCATCTTGCCGCGCCGGCTCATCTGGGTTCTGAGCGAGACGGCGATGCCCGCCAATATCGTCAGCTCACGCGAGGGCTCGAGGCTGGCGAGATGCTTCTTGGCGAAGCTGGACACTTCGCTCATATAACCGGTAAAGGGATGCCCGCTGAAGTAATAGCCGAGGGCGGATTTTTCCTGCAGCAGCTTTTCCTGATCCGGCCAGCGCGGCGCATCGATCAGTTCCTCTCCTGTCCCGCCGAGTTCCTCACCGAACAGCCCAACCTGTCCGCCTCCGCGTGCAGCCCGATCGGCTGTATCGAGGGCAGCAGCGATCGACGCCATCAGGCTGGCGCGATGGTCGTTGAGGCTGTCGAAAGCGCCGGCCTTGACCAGCGCCTCGAGCACGCGACGGTTGAGATAACGCTTGTCGACCCGCCGCGCCAGATCGAAAAGTCCCTTGTAGGGTCCGTTGGCCTCACGCTCGGCGACGATCGCACCGATCGCCGCCTCGCCGCTGCCTTTGATCGCCCCCAGGCCGTAGCGGATTTCGCTCTGGCTGACCGGATCGAAGCGATAGCCGGAAAGGTTGATGTCGGGTGGCAGCAGCGTCAGCCCGTTGGCACGGCAATCCTCGAAGAACACCCGCACCTTGTCGGTGTCGGACATTTCCGACGACATCGTCGCCGCCATGAACTCGGCCGGGTAATAGGCCTTGAGCCAGGCGGTCTGATACGCGACCAGCGCGTAGGCGGCCGAGTGCGACTTGTTGAAGCCGTATTCGGCGAACTTTTCCATCAGATCGAACAAGCGCTCGGCGACCTTGGTGTCGACTCCGCGCTTGGCTGCCCCCTCGAGGAAGATCGTGCGCTGCTTGGCCATTTCCTCGGGCTTTTTCTTGCCCATCGCACGCCGCAGCAGGTCCGCGCCGCCGAGGCTGTAGACGGCGAGGATCTGCGCCACCAGCATTACCTGTTCCTGGTAGACGATGATGCCGTAGGTCGACTTCAGCACCGGCTCGAGATCAGGATGAAAATACTCCGGCTTCTGCTTGCCCTGCTTGCGCGCGATGAAATCGTCGACCATCCCGGAGCCCAGGGGGCCGGGGCGGTTCAACGCCATCAGCGCGATGATGTCCTCGAAGCAATCGCCCTTGAGGCGTTTTTCGAGGTCCTTCGCCGAGCGCGATTCGGACTGGAACACCGCAGTGGTGTTGCCGTCGGCGAACAGTTTGTACACCGCCGGGTCGTCGAGCGGCAGGTCCTCCAGACGGAAGTCCTCCCTCCCCGGCTGGCGCTGCACGAAGCGCACCGCCTCGGCCAGGATGGTCAGGGTGCGCAGGCCGAGGAAGTCGAACTTGACCAGGCCGATCGCCTCGACGTCGTCCTTGTCGAACTGCGATACTGCTGCTTCCGAGCCCTCGGCCTGATACAGCGGACAGAAGTCGGTGAGCCGCCCGGGCGCGATCAGCACCCCGCCGGCGTGCATGCCGACGTTGCGGGTGATGCCCTCGAGCTTTTCCGCCAGTGGCAGCAGCTCGGCGAGTTCCTCCTCGTTCTTCGCCCGCTCGTCGATCTGCGGCTCCTTCTCGCGCGCCTCGGCCAGCGAAATGCCGAGTTCGTTGGGCACCAGCTTGACGAATTTGTCGACGAAGTTGTACGGTAGGTCGAGCACCCGGCCAACGTCGCGCAAGACTGCCTTGGCGGCCATGGTGCCGAAAGTGGCGATTTGCGACACCGAATCGGCGCCGTAGCGACGCTTCACATAGTCGATCACGCGATCGCGACCGTCCTGGCAGAAGTCCACATCGAAGTCGGGCATCGACACCCGCTCGGGATTGAGGAAGCGCTCGAACAGCAGGTCGTAGCGCAGCGGGTCGAGGTCGGTGATGCCCAGGCTGTAGGCCACCAGCGAGCCTGCACCCGATCCACGCCCGGGCCCGACCGGGACATCGTTGTTCTTCGCCCAGTTGATGAAGTCGGCGACGATCAGGAAGTAGCCCGGAAAACCCATCTGGATGATGGTGCCGAGTTCGAACTCCAGCCGCGCGGTGTATTCGGGCATTTTCCCGGCGCGCACCAAGGGGTCGGGATACAGGCTCTCCATCCGCGCATGCAGACCTTCGATGGAACGCTGGCGCATGTAGTCGTCGAGGCTCATGCCGTCCGGCGTGGGGAAGTCCGGCAGCTTGCTCTTGCCGAGTTCCAGCGTGAGGTTGCAGCACTTGGCGATTTCGACGCTGTTGGCGAGCGCCTCGGGAAGATCGGCGAACAGTTCCGCCATCTCGTCCGGCGTCTTGAAATATTGCTCGGCGGTGAAGGGACGCGGGCGACGGGGATCGCCGAGCATCATGCCTTCGGCGATGCAGACACGCGCCTCATGGGCCTTGAAATCATCCGCCGCGACGAACTGGATGGGATGGGTGGCGACCGACGGCAGATTCAGCGCGGCGCCGATTTCCAGCAGGCCGTCGATGATCCGTTCCGCATGCGGCTGACCGTAGCGCTGCAGTTCCAGATAGTAGCGGCCAGGAAACAACTCCGCCCATTCTGCCGCAGCGGCCCGCGCCACTTCCGTCTTGTCTTCGAGCAGGGCCTGAACCACATTCCCCGCATCGCCGCCCGACAGCGCCAGCAGGCCGTCGGTGCCATCGCGCAGCCATTGCGGATCGATTTCGGCGCGCCCCCGATGCATGTTCTCCTGATACGCGCGGGTCAGCAGTTCGCAAAGCCGGCGATAGCCTTCGCGATGCTGCACCAGCAGCAGGAGACGCGACGGGCGGCTTCTGTCGGCGGTATTGCTCAGCCAGACATCGCAGCCGAAAATCGGCTTGACCCCTGCCCCGCGCGCCGCACGATAGAACTTCACCCAGCCGAAAGTATTGGCAAGGTCGGTCAGACCCAGCGCCGGCATGGCCGATTCTTTGGCACGCTTGACCGCCTCGCCCACCCGCACCAGCCCGTTGGATACGGAATATTCGCTATGCAGGCGGAGGTGGACGAAGCGCGGGTCGGACATGAGACGGATCAGAAATTCAAGGTGTCATTTTAACGCTGCAAATCCGTGCCCGCCCGGAAAAAACAAAGGCAGCCGAAGCTGCCTTTGAGTCGCGACCATTAGCGGGAAATCAGTTGGCGCGGCGCTTGAATTCGTTGGTGCGCGTATCGATTTCGATCATGTCGCCAATTTCGACGAAAGCTGCGACCGGCAGTTCGAAGCCGGTGGGCTTGATGCGTGCCGGCTTCATCACCTTGCCGGACGTGTCGCCACGCACTGCGGGCTCGGTGTATTCGACTTCGCGAATGACGGTGGTGGGCATTTCCACCGAGATCGCCTTGCCGTCGTAGAACACCACCTCGACCGGCATGCCGGCATCGAGATAATTCAGCGCATCGCCAAGGTTTTCACCTTCGACTTCGTACTGGTTGTAGTCGCTGTCCATGAACACATACAACGGATCGGCGAAATAGGAGTAGGTACATTCCTTGCGATCCAGGGTAACCGTGTCGAACTTGTCGTCGGCGCGATAGACGCTCTCGGTGCCGGCCCCGGTGAGCAGGTTCTTGAGTTTCATCTTGACGACGGAAGCGTTGCGGCCGGATTTCGAGAATTCGGCTTTCTGCACCACCATCGGGTCCTTGCCGATCATCACGACGTTACCGGCGCGGAGTTCCTGTGCGATTTTCATATGACTGTCCTGCCTGAAAGCGAGGGTTTTGGAAAACCCGCGATTATATTCTATTTTCAATAAAATCAATCAGCTTGTCGGTCAGATTGCCCGACTGGGCGAGGG
>JBAPWR010000482.1:0-6423 GCA_049283775.1 Thiobacillus sp. | reverse complement strand
GGCGTGGGCTTCGGCATCCGTGACGCCGCCACCGCCGAGGCGGTCGCGCGTATCGCCGACGCGGTGGTGGTCGGCAGCCGCATCGTCAACGAAATCGAGAATGCGCCCGAAGGCGAGTGCGTCAACCGCGTCAGGCATCTGGTCGCCGAGTTGCGCCGTGGCGTCGACGCGGCGAGCAAGTGAAAAAATGAACGTCGGGGGTGCGTTTCACCCTCTACCCACCCTCTGCCTTCGCGGGAGAGGGGGAAAAAGCTAGGATATTTTTTATGAGCTGGTTTCAGAAAATCCTGCCGCCGAAGATCAAGCGCCGCGTCGAGACGCGCAAGACGATGCCGGAAGGCTTGTGGTCGAAGTGCCCGGCCTGCAACGAGGTCTTGTACCGCGCGGATCTGGAGAGCAATCTTGAGGTCTGCCCCAAGTGCGGCCATCACCACCGCATCGGCGCCCGGCGCCGCCTCGACATGCTGCTCGATGCCGAAGGGCGCCATGAGATCGGCTCGCGCGTCACCCCGCTCGATCCGCTCAAGTTCAAGGACAGCAAGAAATACCCCGAGCGCCTCAAGGAGGCGCAGTCGTCGACCAGCGAAACCGATGCGCTGGTGGTGATGAGCGGCAACGTCAAGCATATTCCGGTGGTCGCGTCGGCCTTCGAATTCAAGTTCATGGGCGGCTCGATGGGCTCGGTGGTCGGCGAGCGCTTCGTTCTTGGTGTCGAGGCCGCAATCGTGTCGCGTTCCGCCTTCATCTGTTTTTCCGCCAGCGGCGGTGCGCGCATGCAGGAGGGGCTGTTCTCGCTGATGCAGATGGCCAAGACCTCGGCGGCGCTGACGCAGCTGTCGCGCCACCGCCTGCCGTTCATCTCGGTGCTGACCGATCCCACCATGGGCGGCGTCTCGGCGAGTTTTGCCATGCTCGGCGACCTCATCATCGCCGAGCCGAATGCGCTGATCGGCTTTGCCGGTCCGCGGGTGATCGAGCAGACCGTGCGCGAGACCCTGCCCGAAGGCTTCCAGCGTTCCGAGTTCCTGCAGGAAAAGGGCGCGATCGACCGCATCATCGACCGTCGCCAGATGCGCGACGAGCTGGCGACGACGCTGTCGATGATGATGGGGCGGCCTGCGCTGGCCTCCTGATCCGGTTGAAAGAAAGCGATTTGACCGCCAAGGACGCGAGGGAACGCGAAGAAAACCGCAAGGCAAGATTTATCCGCGACTAGGGCGAATGAACGCCAATGAAAGACCTGGTTTGATTCGCGGCTGTTCGCGTCATTCGCGGATCGAGGTTTTCCCTTTGCGTTCCTTCGCGTCCTTGGCGGTGAAAAGATCTTGTCTACCTTGACTACTCTCGACGTCTGGCTAGCGCGGCTGGAGCGGCTGCATCCGAGCGCGATCGATCTCGGGCTGGAGCGGGTGCGGCGCGTCAAGGATGCACTCGGGCTGTCGCCCTGCTTTCCGGTCATCACTGTCGGCGGCACCAATGGCAAGGGCTCGACCTGCGCCTTCCTCGAGGCCGTCCTCAGCGCGGCGGGCTATCGTACCGGCCTCTACACCTCGCCGCATCTGCTGCGCTACAACGAACGGGTGCGGGTGGCCGGTGTCGAGGCGGGCGACGCCGAACTGATCGCGGCATTCGAGAAAATCGACGCTGCGCGAGGCGAGATATCGCTGACCTATTTCGAGTTCGGCACCCTCGGCGCGATGCTGCAATTCGTCGCGGAGCAGGTCGATGTGGCGATACTCGAGGTGGGTCTCGGCGGGCGGCTCGATGCTGTCAACGTGTTCGAACCCGACGCGGCGATCGTCACCGGCATCGACCTCGATCACATGGACTATCTTGGCGACAGCCGGGAAAAGATCGGCTTCGAGAAGGCCGGCATCTACCGAGCGAACCGCCCTGCGATCTGCGCCGATCCGCAGCCGCCAGCCAGCCTGCTCGAACATGCCGGCCGTATCGGCGCGAACCTTTATCGCATCGACGATGCATTCCAAGCCGGCCGGCAGAACGGAGGCTGGCGCTTTCAAGGACGGGCCTGGGACCTCGCGGATCTGCCGCTGCCGGCGATGCCAGGGACGCACCAGCTGCGCAATGCCGCCGCCGCCCTGGCTGCGCTGGAAACCCTGCAGGACAGGCTGCCGGTGAGCGAGACGGCGATTCGCCAGGGCCTGATCGAGGCGCGCGTGGCGGGCAGGTTCCAGTGCTTCGGCGCCGATCCGCAAACCGTGCTGGATGTGGCACACAACCCGCAGGCCGCCCGCGCGCTGGCAAGCGCGCTGCAGGAGAATCCGGTTCCCGGCCGCACCCTGGCGGTGGTCGGCATGCTGGCCGACAAGGATGCCGCCGAGGTGATCGACGCATTGGCCGCTCGCGTCGATGCATGGTGGGTCTGTCGTCCCGATTCGCCGCGCGCACTGGCTGCCGAGGCGCTTGCGAAGACGGTGCGCGAGCATGCGCAGGGCGTGCCCGTCACGGTTCGATCCGCAGCGCTGGAAGCCTATCGCGCAGCGCTAAGCGCAGCGCGGGATGGTGATAGAATTCTTGTCTTCGGATCGTTCTATACCGTTGCCTCGGTCCTCGCCGGCAGCAAGGCCTGAACTGCGGAAGGCGGCTTGCCGAGATGCCGACTGACTGACCCCTGCTGAAGTTAAACATCACTGGCCGTCCCAATCACCATGCCACCCGTCAACGCAGAACATGACCTGAAACGCCGCGCCCGTCGTCGCCTGATCGGGGCAGTGGCGCTGGCCGTGATGGCAGTGATCGTGGTACCCCTGCTGCTGGAAGACGAACCGCCTCCGTCCGGTCCCCTGGAAGTTCGGATGCAGCCTCTGAGCGAAGCGGAATCCGTCGACGAACCCATCGTGGCCATCGTCCCCGCCACCCCGGTCGGGCAGCCGCTCGAGTCTTCGGATGCCGAGGCAAGCCCGTCGACCGAGGCGGCATCCGAGCAGCCGAAACCGCCTGCGCCCACGCCCGTCCCGACATCGCCCAAACCTATCCCGCCCAAGCCGGTCGCGTCCAAACCTGCGGCCACCAAGCCTGTCCCGCAAGCGAGCGCGAAGCCTGCGGCGACGTCGAAGTTCGTCGTGCAACTGGCGGCGCTGAAGGATGCCGCGCGGGCGAGCGAACTGAAAAAGCGCGCTGCGTCGTCCGGCTTGCCGGCCTTTACCGATCGCGCAGGTGAACTGACGCGGGTCAGGGTAGGGCCGTTCGGCTCGCGCGAAGAAGCCGTGGCGGCAGCGGTGAAGCTCGCGGAAATCGGACTGGCGGGGCAAGTTCTCACGCAATGAGCATGCTCGATGTAATCGTGGTGCTGGTATTGGTGCTGACCGTGGTGCGCGGCCTGATGCGCGGCATGGTCGACACGCTGTTTTCGCTTGGGGCTTGGGTGCTTGCCTTCTTCGCCGGCCAATGGGGCGCCGCGCTCGCCGGGCCGCTTTTACCCGGGGTGGTGGGTCAGCCCGGGACCCGTTATTTCGTCGGCTTTGCCGTCATTTTTCTGCTGGTGCTGATCGTGATGAGGCTGCTCGGTTACGCCATCGCGTCTATCATCAAGGCTATAGGTCTGGGTTCCGTCGACGAGGTGCTGGGTGGAGTGATGGGCCTGGCCAAGGGTGCGGTGATCCTGGTTGGTCTGACCCTGGCAGCGGGGCTGACTTCGCTGCCGCGTACCGATTTCTGGAAGCAGGCCGCCTTGTCCGGCAACCTGCAGGCGCTGGCCAAGCGCACCTTGCCCCTGATCCCTGCGGACGTGGCGAAGCATGTCCGATTTGAATAACCTCTGAACGGATTACATCATGTGCGGTGTCATCGGCATAGTCGCCAACACAACGGTCAACCAGCTGCTCTACGATGGGCTGATGGTGTTGCAGCATCGCGGCCAGGATGCCGCCGGCATCGTCACCGCGGAGGGCAACCGCTTCCACATGCACAAGGGCCAGGGACTGGCGCGTGACGTCTTCCGCACCCGCGACATGCGCAACCTGCTCGGCGACATGGGCGTCGCGCACGTGCGCTATCCGACCGCCGGCAGCGCCTCCTCGTCGGCCGAATCGCAGCCGTTCTACGTCAATTCGCCGTATGGCATCGTGCTCGGCCACAACGGCAACCTGACCAATACCCACGAGCTGAAGGAATCGCTGTTCCGCGCCGACCTGCGTCACGTCAACACCAATTCCGATTCCGAGGTGCTGTTGAACGTTCTGGCGCACGAGCTGCAGGTGCGCGCCTCCGGGCGGAAGCTGAGTCTGGAGACGATTTTCGGCGCAGTCGCCGGGGTGCACGCTCGTTGCCGCGGCGCCTATGCGGTCACCGCCTTCATCGCCGGCTACGGTCTGCTGGCCTTCCGTGACCCGTTCGGCATTCGGCCGCTGGTGATCGGCGTCAACGACCAGGTCGTGCCGCACGAATACATCGTCACATCGGAGAGCGTGGCGATCGATACCCTGGGCTTCCGCCTGCTGCGCGACGTGGCGCCGGGCGAGGCGGTATTCATCGATTACCAGCGCCAGCTGCACAGCCGTGTCTGCAGCGACAAGACCTCGCTCAATCCCTGCATTTTCGAGTACGTCTATCTGGCGCGCCCGGATTCGGTGATGGACGGCGTATCGGTCTACAGTACGCGCCTCACCATGGGGATTTCGCTGGCGGACAAGATCATGCGCGAGTTCGCCCACCTGAAGATCGACGTGGTGATCCCGATTCCCGACACCAGCCGGCCCTCGGCGCTGCAGCTCGCCAACCGCCTCAAGGTGCCGTATCGCGAGGGATTCATCAAGAACCGCTATATCGGCCGTACCTTCATCATGCCCGGCCAGGCGTTGCGCAAGAAATCGGTGCGGCAGAAGCTCAACGCCATCGGCGAGGAGTTCAAGGACAAGAACGTGCTCCTGGTCGACGATTCCATCGTGCGCGGTACCACCAGCCGCGAGATCGTGCAGATGGCGCGTGACGCCGGCGCGGCCAAGGTCTATTTTGCCTCGGCCTCGCCGCCGGTGCGCTATTCGAACGTTTACGGCATCGACATGCCGACCCGCAACGAACTGATCGCCAATGGCCGCAGCGACGAGGAAATCGCGCTCGAGATCGGCTGCGACGCGCTGGTCTACCAGGACCTCGAGGCGATGATCGCGGCGGTCAAGGCGGGCAATCCGGAGATTCTCGACTTCGACACCTCGTGCTTCGACGGCCGCTACATCACCGGCGACGTCACCCCCGAGTACCTGAACTACGTCGAGGCGGTGCGCAACGGCGAAACCCCGCCGCCGTCCGCACTGTCCACCCAGCAACTCGACCTCAATCTGGCGGTCAACAACTGATGGCTAACGAATACGACCTCGAGACCCTGGCGGTGCGCGCCGGCACCGTGCGCAGCCAGTTCAACGAGCATTCCGAGGCCCTGTTCCTGACGTCGAGCTTCGTTTTCGGCAGTGCCGCCGAAGCTGCCGCACGTTTCAAGGGCGAGGATCCCGGTCCGATCTACGCGCGCTTCACCAACCCCACCGTCAGCATGATGGAAGCGCGCCTGGCGGCACTCGAGGGCGCCGAACGCTGCGTGGCGTTCTCGTCCGGCATGGCGGCGATCCTCGCCACGGTGATGGGGCTGATGAAAGCGGGCGAGCACGTGGTCGCTTCGCGCTCGATTTTCGGTTCCACGGTGCAGCTGTTCTCCAACATCCTCGGCCGCTTCGGCATCGAGACCACCTATGTGTCGCCGACCGATCCCGAGGAATGGCGCGCCGCGGTGAAGCCCAACACCAGGCTGTTCTTCGTCGAGTCGCCGTCGAATCCGCTCACCGAAGTCAGCGACATCCGCGCGCTGGCGGAGATCGCCCACGCGCACGATGCCTGGCTGGCGGTGGACAACTGCTTCTGCTCGCCGGCGTTGCAGAAGCCGCTGGCGCTGGGTGCCGACATCATCATCCATTCCGCCACCAAGTATCTGGATGGCCAGGGGCGGGTGCTGGGCGGCGCGGTGCTCGGCAGCCAGGCGCTGATGGAAGGCGTCTACACCTTTTTGCGCACCGCCGGCCCGACGCTGTCGGCGTTCAATGCCTGGGTGATCCTCAAGGGCATGGAAACCCTCTCGCTGCGGATGGAGGCGCATTCCAAGAATGCGCTGGCGCTGGCGCAGTGGCTGGAAGCGCAGCCGCAGGTGGAGCGCGTGCTCTACCCGGGCTTGCCGTCGCATCCGCAGCACGCCCTGGCGATGTCGCAGCAGAAGACCGGCGGCGGCATCGTCGCGTTCGACTTGAAGGGCGGGCAGCAGGCTGCCTGGAAACTGATCGACGCGACGCAGATGCTGTCGATCACCGCCAACCTGGGTGATACCAAGACCACCATCACCCATCCATCCTCCACCACGCACAGTCGCATGACGGCGGAACAGCGCGCGGCGGCCGGCATCGGCGATGGCCTGGTGCGGAT
>JBAPWR010000481.1:0-3614 GCA_049283775.1 Thiobacillus sp. | reverse complement strand
GCCTGGTTGTAGCCGATCTGCGTGTTGAGCAGGGTGGCGAGCGCGACGCTCTGGTGGATGAAGAAGGCGCAACGTTCGCGGTTGACGACGATGCCCTTGAGGTTCTTCTCGGTGGCGGCATTCATTGCGTTGGTAAGCCAGTCCATGGCGTCGAACAGCGCGCTGCCGAGGGCCGGCATCATCACGTTCAATTCCATCTGTCCGGCCTGCACCATGTAGCAGACGGCGGCATCCTGCCCCAGCACCTGGAAGCAAACCTGATTCAGCATCTCGAACATCACCGGGTTGACCTTGCCGGGCATGATGCTTGATCCCGGCTGCACCGGCGGCAGCTGGATTTCACCCAGGCCGGTGCGCGGGCCGGAAGCGAGCAGGCGCAGGTCGTTGGAAATCCGGGTGAGCTCCAGAGCGAGGTTGCGGATCTCGCCCGAGAGCCGCGCCAGATCGTTCATCGACTGCATCTGCGCGACCAGCTGGCCGGCCCTGATCGGTTCGCCGGTGAGTGTGGCGAGCTCCGCGGCGACGCGCGCCGGATAGTCGGGCGAGGTGTTGAGGCCGGTACCGGCGGCCGATCCGCCGAGGCCGATTTCGCACAAGGCCGGGCGCACTGCCTCGAGGCTGGCGGCGCAGCGCGTCAGGGTCCAGGCGTAGCCGGCGAATTCCTGTCCGAGTGTGGTCGGCACCGCGTCCTGGAGGTGGGTGCGGCCGCTTTTCACGGTATCCTTCTCGCGCTCGGCGAGACGGCTGAACTCTGCCGCCATGGCATGCACCGCTGCGCTCAGGCGCGGCAGCTTGGCCAGCACGGCGAGTCGGATCGCGGTAGGGATGGTGTCGTTGGTCGACTGCCCCATGTTGACGTCGTCGTTGGGGTTGACCGGCTGGTAGCGCCCTTTCTCGCCCCCCAGCTCGACGTTGGCGAGGTTGGCGATGACTTCGTTGCTGTTCATGTTGTGGCTGGTGCCGGCACCCGCCTGGAACCGGTCGACGACGAACTGCTCGAGATGCTCTCCGGCGAGGATGCTTTCGCAGGCGGCGACGATGGCGTCGCGCTTCTGTTCGGAGAGCCAGCCGGGCTGGCAGTTGGCGCGTGCGGCGGCGAGCTTGACGCGGACGTGCGCTAGTACGAAATCCTTATCCGGGCGTCGCCCCGAAATGGGAAAATTGCCGACGGCTCGCGCTGTCTGCGCGCCATACCAGGCGTTTGCGGGAACCTCGACTTGGCCGAGCGAGTCTTTCTCGATGCGAATTTCATTCATGATGGGAAGACCGATGCAGAAAATTGTAGAAATGCTGACCCGCCGATTTTATCTGATGTGGGTTGCCGGATTGATGCTGTCGCTGGCGGCGCCGGGCTTGCAGGCAGCCGGGTTCAGCGTCACCGATACCGACGGCAAGACGCACTCGCTGGCCGGATACAAAGGCAAGTGGGTTCTGGTAAATTACTGGGCGACCTGGTGCCCGCCCTGCCTCGCGGAGATCCCCGACCTGATCGAGTTGCACGAAAACAAGAAAAACAATCTGGTGGTGATCGGCATCGCGGTCGATTTTCGTGGTGCCAAGCAGGTGACGGATTTTGCAGAGAGCATGAAGGTCAGCTACCCCATCGTGCTGGGTTCGCCCGAGGTGATCAACCAGATCGCCCCGGTGCAGGGATTGCCGACTACCTATCTCTACAACCCGGAGGGCAAGATGGTGGCACAGCAGGTCGGGCCGGTAACCCTTGAGTCGGTCGAGAGCTATATCGCCAGCAAATCTGTTCGCGGCAAAAATTAAGGAGACCCCGATGCGCCAGTTCCTCGTCGCACTGCTGTTGATGATGGCCCTGCCTGCCTGGGCGGAGACGCGCGATCCGATGACGCACTTTTTCCAGCCCAAGTTCGGCGATTTTCAGGCCGAACTGGATGTCGCCAAGAGCCAGGGCAAGAAGGGCGTTTTTCTCTTCTTCGAGATGGATGATTGTCCGTTCTGCGAGCGCATGAAAACCACCATCCTCAATCAGCCCGAGGTGCAGGATTTTTATCGTGCCAATTTCCTGGTGTACACGGTCGACGTCAACGGTGACACCGAAGTCACGGACTTCCAGGGCAAGACCATGGCCGAGAAGGCGTTCGCTTTCGGCCATCGGGTGCGAGCCACCCCGACCCTGCTGTTCTTCGACAACGAAGGCAAACTGGTGACCCGGCACACCGGGCCAACCAAGGACAAGGCCGAATTCCTGCTGCTGGGCAAATATGTGGCAGAGGGTAGCTATGCCAGCATGCCCTTCATGAAGTACAAGCAATCCCCAGCGAAATGACGCGCAGAGCGCTTTGTTGTCTTCTGGCCTGCCTGCTGTCCGGGCCGCTTGCCGCTGAACGTCTGACTTTGGAAGAAGCCCTGGCGGCCGTGTCCGAGGCCCACCCTGACCGGCGAATCGCCGAGAGCGACCTGACGCTTGCCCTGACCGAGCGCGACCAGGCACTGAGCCGCACCGACTTCAACCTCTATCTCGATGGCGCCCTGCGCATGGGGCTGCGGCCGAGTGAATTCGGCGGGGATTGGGAGTCCAACAACGAAGCGCGCATCGTCGCGCGCAAGTCCTTGCTGGATTTCGGCCGCAGTCGCGAGAGCGCAGCAGCGGCCGAGCAGGAAGTGGCGGCGCGCCGCACCGCTCTGCTCAATCTCGACAACCTGCGGCGCATCGACATCATGGCGCGCTATTTCGATGTGCTGCTGGCCGACATCCAGTATGCCGCCGAGAACGAGGCCATGGCCGTTGCCTACGTTGCCTGGGACAACGCCCAGGACCGCCTGGAACTCGGTGAACTGACGCGGCCGCAGATGCTGGAACTGGAGACTCGCTACCAGGACATCCGCGAGCGCCGCAATGCCAGCCTGCAACGCCTGCAGGCTACCCGCCAGAGGCTGGCGCATGCCATCAACCGCACCCAGCTTCCGACCGAGCTCGTCGAGCCGAAGCTCAAGGACAACGACAGGCCCATCCCCGAGTACGACGTGCTGCTGCCCTGGGTGACCGAGCGCAATTCGCAGATCTTGATCCTGCAGGCGCAGCTGGGGGCGGCCGATTCCCGCATGGCCGCCATCCGCAGCGACAACAAGCCGATTCTCGAAGCCGAGTTCGTCGGCGCTGACTACAGCCGCCTGTCGTCGACCCGCGATGACCTCAGTGCAGGTTTGCTGTTTACCATCCCGCTGTATCAGGGCGGGCGGATCGATACCCGGCTGGCTCGCGAGCAGGCCCAGAAGGAAAAGGTCCTGGCGCAGATCGACAGGCTGAGGCTCGACCTCGCCGAGTTGCTGCTCGAGACCCTGCAGGAAATCGAATGGCTGCGCGGCAGCAGCCGGGCCGCTGCCGACAGGCAGGTCGAACATCGCGACTGGGCGCTGGAGCGTGCACGCGCGGAATACGAGCTGGAATTGAAAACCAATCTTGGCTACAGCATGGCGGAAACCCAGGCGGCCAAGCTGCGCCGCAAGCAGGTCGAGTTTCGTCTGGCCCTGGCGCTCGCCAGGCTGGAAGCCCTGGCCGGCGGCAGCCTGCCGAGCAATGAAGGAGCAAATCAATGATGGGTAAAAGGGTTCGGGCAGCGATGGCTGGCCTCATCGGTGTTGCC
>JBAPWR010000480.1:0-2700 GCA_049283775.1 Thiobacillus sp. | reverse complement strand
CCTGGGTGGAGTCGCAGCGTGAGCGGATCGACGCCAACCCTGCTGCCTGGTGCGCCATCGAGCTGGCATTGATAGACCTGTTTTCGCGCCAGGCCGGACAAAGCGCGGAAACCTGGCTGGGCTTGCCCGAAACCACCGGGAGCTTTCACTATTCCGCCGTGCTCGGTGACGCGGATGCCGCTATCTTCGCCGCGACCTTCGCGCGCTACCGCGGCATCGGAATCAGCGACTTCAAACTCAAGCTGTCCGGGAATCTGGCACGGGACCGGGAGAAACTCGTGGTGCTGCAGGAAGCCGGCACCGCAGTCGCGCGGCTACGGCTCGATGCCAACAATCTATGGCAGGACGCCGCCACTGCGCACGACTATCTGGACACACTCGACGCACCGGCGTTCGCAGTCGAGGAACCGCTGGCGACCGGCTCGCACAAGCAACTGCCCTCACTGGCACAGGCTCTGGACATCGCCATCATCCTCGACGAAAGCCTGTGCCGGATCGAGCAGCTGGATGATTTCGCGCCGGGAACGCGCTGGATCCCCAACCTGCGGGTGTCCAAGCTCGGCGGCCTGCTGCGCGCGCTTGCCCTGGTCGATGCAGCCAGCGCGCGGGCAATGGATATCATCGTCGGTGCCCAGGTCGGTGAAACCAGCCTGCTGACGCGGGTGGCGCTGAGCGTCGCGAAAGCGGCGGGCGACAGTCTGATCGCACAGGAGGGCGCATTCGGCACCCACCTGCTGCAGCACGATGTCTGCACGCCGCCGCTGATGTTCGGTGCCTCCGGCACGCTCGACCTCCGGTCTGGCAAGTCCGGGTGGGGACTGAACTGCGCCCCCGATGCGGACTGGCTGCGCGACTAGACTGTTGAGGATTCAGGACGCGCTGACCAGCATATCGCTGAACAGGGCCAGGCTGAATCCCAGCACCGCGCCGAGCGGCGGCGCCCAGTGACGCCGCAGGCGCGACTGCGGCGCGATGTCCTGGAATATCAGGTAGAGGATGCCGCCCGCCGCGAACAGCATGATCGCGCCGAGCGCCGCGGGGCATTCCGCCAGCAGGAAATAACCGAGCAGGCCGGCAAGCGGCCCGATGACCACCAGCGACGACATGATCAGCAGTGTACGTCGGTCGCTGCGCAGCTTGAGCGCATGCAGTTCGCGAAACGCGTTGAAGCCCTCGGGCAGGTTCTGCAGGCCGATGAGTACGGCGAGCAAGGGCGCGCTCGGCGAACCCAGCGCGACCAGGCCACCGAGGGCGACGGCTTCGGGAATGTAGTCGAGCAGCATGCCCAGGACCTGCGGCGCCTCGCGACGGCGCAGGCCGAGTGCCCTTTCGATCACGAAGAACGCCAGGCCGCCGCCCAGAACGATGGGGATGGCGAACATCGATCCGTGCATGCTGGCGATGCCTTCCGGCACCAGCACCACGGCCACCGCGCCGATGAGGATGCCGCCGCCGAGGGCGATGACGAAATGGCGCAGCTCCTGCTCCAGCCATCTGGCGCGGATATGTTCGAAACTCGCCAGATAACCGCCGAGCGGAATGCAGCTGCCGGCGGCGATGGTCAGCACCAGGATGGCCGCGATTTCATTCATGGCGGTCCGGCTCAGGCAGCCGCGAAAGGCATCGGCGAGCGCCGCCGGCCTAGCGGTGCAGCCGGCCCGAAGCCGGCTGCAGGTCGGCGCTCAGCGCCTCGCGCTGGTCGAAGACGAAACAGTCGCCGCGATAATGTGCGCCGCCGACTTCCTCGAAATATTTGAGGATGCCACCTTCGAGCTGGTAGGCACGCTCGATGCCGACGGCCTGCATGTGGATCGCGGCCTTTTCACAGCGGATGCCGCCGGTGCAGAACGAGACCACGGTCTTGCCGGCGAATTCGTCGCGATGGCGTGCCAGTTGCGGCGGGAATTCACTGAAGCTGCCGATATCGAAATCGACCGCGGCCTCGAAAGTGCCGGCCTCGACTTCGTAGTCGTTGCGGGTGTCGAGCATCACCACCGGCCGCCCTTCGTCGTCGCAGCCACGGTCCAGCCACTGCTTCAGCGTGGCCGCCGCCACTGACGGTGCCCGCCCTTCCTCGGGGCGGATCAGCGGCATTTTCATGGTGATGATTTCCTTCTTCAGCCGCACTCGCAGTTTCCTGAACGGAGCCGACGCCGACAGGCTTTCCTTCGGCTGCAGGTCGGCGAAACGCGGATCGGCACGCAGCCAGGCCACCATCTCGTCGATGGCCTCGCGGCTGCCGGCGAGGAAGACGTTGATGCCTTCCGGCGCAAGCAGGATCGTGCCCTTCAGATCGAGTGCCTGGCAACGCTGCGCAAGCGCCGCCTTGAGGGCTTCGCGATCGCTCAGGGTGATGAATTTGTAGCAGGAGATGTTGACGACGTGCATGACACAGCCCTTGTTGAACCGGCCACATTATAAGGGTGCGCCCGGGTCCCCACGGCATGAGGGATTTGGTACCCTTCGCCAACTCCCTTCTCGATCGAATCGCAATGGAAGAACATCTGCAGACCCTCGAACACGCGCAGAATACCGCCGTCGAACTCGCCATCCAGTTCGGACCGAAGTTGCTCGTCGCGCTGCTGATTCTGCTGGCCGGCTTCTACGTCGGCCGCTGGATCGGCCGCGCCACCGACAAGATGCTGGCCAGGCTCGGGCTGGATGAAACGGTCAGGCTGCTGCTGGTGCGCATCGTGCGCA
>JBAPWR010000479.1:0-3212 GCA_049283775.1 Thiobacillus sp. | reverse complement strand
ACGCAGGCCAGCGCGACCATACCGGCAACCTCCAGCGTGGTGATGCGGGTGGATGCGATCACCCAGTCGCACAATCTGGTCCGGCAACTCATCGTCCTCGATCCGGAAAAGCTCAAGCAGGGCCTGCCCTATCTCATCAAGGGCCGGGTCAAGACGGACAAATGGATCGGCTGGCTGCCGTTCGAGCAGAAGGGGGTCTACGGCGGCGCAGCGAAAAAGCCGCAAGGCTCCGCCATCTGAGGTCTATTCGCAGCGCATGCCGTCGCGGACCCAGGCTTCGACATCGCCCTGCCATTCGGCATAGCCCCCTGGCACCGCCGGTGCTTGGCCTGCCGGGGTCATGCCGGAATCGAGCGCCCAGCGGATCCGCCCATCGTGCAGCAGGTGATGAACGAGTTTCTGCCCGGCTGGATCGCGGCCCATGCGCTGCTTGATCAGGCGGCAGGTGGCCGCCGCGGAAAGGCCGGTGTAATCCATGCCGTTCGGCGCCATCCACTGGCTGCCGGGCGGCAATCCGATACGCTCCGGGCGATGGCACTGGACACAGTTGTAGCGGCTGCGATGCGAGGTGAAAGCGCGGCCATTCAGGGCTCGCGTGTTGAACTGGTGGCAGGACAGGCAGCGCTCATGATGGAACTTGGCGTTGAGGCGGTCGCCGAAAGTCACCGGCGCAGCGGCGAGCGGGCCTGTGCCCAGGAGCATCGCCAGGATAATCAGGATGCTGCGCATGCTCAGACTGCCAACGAACGCAGCGTCGGCACGGCCAGGCCGTAGGCGTCGGCATGCTGCAGGGCACGCGCCAGCCGCGCCGGTGCCGAGCGCCCGGTGCAACCGTGCTCAGGATCGCCGTCGAAGGCTTCGAGCATGCCGGCGATGAGTTTCTCGCGATCGTGGGCGACGCCGGTCAGGGCATCCTGGATATCCATCACCTCGTTCGCCACCTGGCGGGCGAAATCCTCGTGCTGCGCCCACAGCTGCGATACCGTGCCACCTGTCTTCAGGCCGGCGATATTGGTGGTGAGGATGTAGACATTCTTCCTCACCAGTTCGAACAGCAACTCGTCACCGAGTGCGACTTCGCGGCACGGCAGATCGATCGCCCGAAGCGCGCCGCACAGCAGCGCGGCGCCGGAGCCGGCCACGGGGGACGCGATCAGCGGCCTGGCGTCGGTGCCCTTCTTCTTCTCGAACCACACGGAAATCACCGTAGGCTCGACATAACGATATTTTTCCCAGTCGCGCGGCAGCAACTCGTTCTGGATCAGCGCGACATGCGGCCGCCAGGCGCCGGGCATGGCAGCGAGCACCGTATGCAGGTCGTTCTCGGCGACCGCGACCAGCACCAGCGCGGGCTGCGGATGCGCGTGCGCGACGCTGAACATGTCGTCGCCGCGGTTGACCGGGACGACAATGTGGCCACTGCGCAGGAAGCCGCCGGCAAACACGCGGCCCAGCTGGCCAAGGCCAATGACAACAACTTCATCAATCGGTTTGGGCGCGCGCAGCGCCTCGTTTGCTCCCTCCCCCGCAAGCGGGGGAGGGTTGCCCCCTTTCGGGGATGAAGGGAGAGGGCGGCTCGTCACTCCAGCCCCTTCGAATGCAGGTACTCGTCGTAGGTGCCCATGTAGAACTCGACGCCATCCGGGGTGATTTCGAGGATGCGGGTGGCGAGGCTGCTGACGAACTGGCGGTCGTGCGAGACGAAGATCAGCGTGCCCTTGAACAGGTCGAGCGCGAGGTTGAGCGACTCGATCGATTCCATGTCCATGTGGTTGGTCGGCTCGTCCATCACCAGCACGTTGTGGCGGCCGAGCATCAGCTTGCCGTAGAGCATGCGGCCCTTTTCGCCGCCGGACAGCACGCGCACCGGCTTCTTCACCTCGTCGCCGGAAAACAGCAGCCGGCCGAGGATGCCGCGCAGCACCTGTTCGTCGTCGCCCGGCTGGGTCCACTGGTGCATCCAGTCGGTGAGATTGAGGTCCATGTCGAAATCGGCGACGTGGTCCTGCGAGAAGTAGCCGACGTTGGCGTTTTCGCTCCAGCGCACCTCGCCGTATTGCGGCGTCAGTTCGCCCATCAGCAGCTTCATCAGGGTCGATTTGCCGACGCCGTTGCCGCCAATGACGGCCATCTTTTCACCCGCCTCGAGCGAGAAGCCGAGGCTGGAAAACAGCGGCGTGTCATCGTAGCCGAACTTGAGACTCTCGACCTCGAGCGCGCGGCGGTGCAGCATCTTTTCCGGCTCGAAGCGGATGTAGGGGTTCTGCCGCGAGCTCGGCTTGAAGTCCTCGATCTTGATCTTGTCGATCATCTTCATGCGGCTGGTGGCCTGGCGCGCCTTCGACTTGTTGGCGGAGAAGCGCCGCACGAATTCCTGCAGTTCGGCGACCTTGTCCTTGGCGCGGGCGTTGGCCGCGGCCTGGCGCGCCTTGGCCTCGCTGGAGGCGAGCATGTAGTCGTCGTAATTGCCCGGATAGACCTTGATCGTGCCGTAGTCGAGGTCAGCCATGTGGGTGCAGACCTGGTTGAGGAAGTGACGGTCGTGCGAGATGACGATGATGGTGGCATTGCTCTCGTTCAACACGTTCTCCAGCCAGCGGATGGTGTTGATGTCGAGGTTGTTGGTCGGTTCGTCGAGCAGCAGGATGTCGGGGCTGGAGAACAGCGCCTGCGTCAGCAGCACGCGCAGCTTGAAGCCCGGCGCGATCTGGCTCATCGGGCCGTTGTGCTGTTCGATGGGGATGCCGACGCCGAGCAGCAGCTGGCCGGCGCGCGCCTCGGCATCGTAGCCGCCCATCTCGCCGAACTTCGCCTCGAGCTCGGCGGCGTGCAGGTAGTCCTCCTCGCTCGCCTCCGGGTTCATGTAGATGGCGTCCTTCTCCTGCATCACCCGCCACATCTCGGCGTGGCCCTGCATCACCACGTCTAGAACGCGCTGGTCCTCGTAGGCGAACTGGTCCTGGCGCAGCCAGGCCATGCGCTCGCCGGGATCGAGCGAAACGTTGCCGGATGTCGGCTCGAGCTCGCCGGCGAGGATTTTCATGAAGGTCGACTTGCCGCAACCGTTGGCGCCGATCAGGCCATAGCGGTTGCCGTCGCCGAACTTGACGTTGACGTTCTCGAACAGGGGCTTGGCCCCGAATTGCAGGGTAATGCTGGAAGCGGTGAGCACGGGAGAATCCTGGAATGCGAAAAAAGCAGCGCATTTTACC
>JBAPWR010000478.1:0-2393 GCA_049283775.1 Thiobacillus sp. | reverse complement strand
GCCTCGCGGGTGAAGGTCTTGATCGCCGGCAGCATGCCGAGGTTCTCCTCGGCGGTGGCGATGGCCTCGGCGTGCGCGTCCTGCAGCTGGCTGGCGAGCGGACGGAGGCGGCGGCCGAGGATTTTCAGCAGCAGGTAGAACAGCGGCACCAGCACCGCGACGAACAGCGCCAGCCAGGCGTCGATGCGGAACATCAGCACCACCGCGCCGACGACCGTCAGCAGCAGCGGCACCGTGCTCAAGAGCGTGCCGCTGAGGAAGCCGGAGAGGTGGGTGACGTCGTGCGTCAGCAGCGCGAGGATCTCGCCCTGGCGGCGTTGGTGGTAGAAGCCCAGCGGCAGCGCCTGCAGGTGGTCGTAGAGGCGGATGCGCAGGTCGGCGAGGATCTGCTCGGCGCTGCGGCTCAGGAGATAGCTGTTGCCGAATTTCAGCAGCGCCTGCAGTGCGAACAGCGCCAGGAGCGCCAGCAGCAGCTTTCCCGTGACGGTGGACGCGGCATCCGCCAGCAGGCCCTCGGCGAGCCGTCCACCCAGCCACGGCACCGCCAAAGCCATGCCGCTCTCCGCCAGCATCAGCAGCGCGCAGAATGCGAGCGTCGCGCGGTAGGGCAGGGCGTAGCCGAGGAGGAAGCGGAAGTCGGAGGTGTTCATGCGTGGCGTGGATTGTAGGCCGGGTTGGGTTGACGGGACCCTATTGTAGGAGCCCCGCCTCGGGGCGATTACTGAGCCAGCTGTAGCAAGGTCGTCGCTTTGCCGCGGTGCGTAATCGGGGCGAGGCGCCCCTCCCACAAGGGATAGAGTCAGTACCGCCTGTCCCCTCCCCCTGGAGGGGGAGGGTCAGGGAGAGGGTGCCGGCTTCGGCAGCACGCGAAGCGTAGTTAAATCGTCCATCTTTCGAAGGGCGGCCTTGGGGGCGGTCTATTCACCTGGCCTTCGCGGATTTCCGCGAGCATCCAGCGCGCGTGCGAGGAATGCGCAGTCTGAATATGGCGGAAGGTTATCGCCCTTGAGGCGTTGCTCGACAAGAAGCTCAGGCGAACTCGGCTTCAAGAACGACCCGATCAGCCGAGGCTCGCACTTCCTTTAGCCGTCCGTGCCCCGGGTGCGGCTTTTCTTCGACGAAGACCAATCCGGCTTTCTCCAGGTCATCGATGTCGCGTTTGACGGCGCTACGGTCCCGCTTCAGGCGTGCGGCAATGTCGGTGATCGATCCCGGTTGCTTTTTGATTGCACGGAACAGGGCGATCTTCGCAGTCGTAAGAATGCGCGCGAGTTCTTCCGGATCCTCATATGTAATCACCCGTTGGGCCGGGATGGGCTTGCCCTGGTCGACAAGGCGCGCGACCTCGCGACCACGCTTGAAAAAACCTTCCACGTTGCCTGTCTTGATTACTGTCTTCATGTCCCACCTCCGATGGCTGACCAATCCTGCTCGAACCTGGCTTCGATGTCATCAAAGCTCACGAAATCCACCGGCTCGACTGTGCCCATGTGATGTCGATGATGGTACCCATGGGCATTGTCATAGCCGACGACCCGACCATTGTCGCCCGAGTGAATGGCGTGATTGATGTATGCCAGGTTATAGCGAACCACTCGCCCTTGCCCATCAATCCAGACCTCTCGCCGAAGCAGGCCGTTGCCCCGTTTGCGCGAGATGGTGAAGGTCTCGTCGATGATCTTTGTCTCAGACATGTTCCATTATGTCATGTCTGGTGGATGGTCATACGTTGATTCTGGATACCGCAAGAAATCATGTCGAGCCCGAGGGCTTAGGCATCAGGGCCAGCTGCGACGCGATTACGGTCGGTCGCCGAACGGCCCGCCCGTCACCCGCGATCCCACCTCGATCCCGCGCCGCTCGAAACCGCCCTGCTTGACCTCGAGCGCATAGCGCACCGGCTCGTGCGCGCAGTGGAAATAGCGGCTATGGGGCTGCATGTCGGCGATGTCGACGATGCTGCCGTCGTCGGCGAGGAAGGCGATCGACAGCGGGATCAGGGTGTTCTTCATCCAGAAGCAGTGCATGCCATGCTGCTCGAACACGAACAGCATGCCGCCGTCTTCGGCAAGCTGCGTGCGTCCCATCAGGCCGGTCTGCCGGTGCTGCGGGGTGGCGGCGACTTCGACCCGGAAGGTGTGGGAGCCGGCCTCGAGGGTGAGTTGCGGAAAGTCGGAGACTGCCGTGGCGGCCAGGGGTGTCGATGCGAGCAGCGCGGCGAGGAGCGCCGCGAGCCAGGGCTTCAGAATCCCATCCGAGCGATCCATGCGTCCCGGGATGGGGTGCGGTCTGCTCGAGCGGAATTGCCTGGTTTGGCTGCAAGGCCCTTCGACGGGCTCAGGGCGAACGGCTTGGTGGTTGACCATGTGCGCTTGGCGATCAGTTGTCCGTGG
>JBAPWR010000477.1:0-3458 GCA_049283775.1 Thiobacillus sp. | reverse complement strand
ACAATCATCAACTCGTTGAGATGTTCGGCATTGGGAAATTCGGTCACTGGCGGGGCCGGGATATAACGTCCGCGAAACACCTCGGTGAGGTACATCTTTGCGACGCGGCGGGCCGTGTCGTTGGTGTTGTGATCACTCTCGATATCGATCACCAGACTTTCCAGCACGCCTTTCATTTTGCCCGCCACTTCGTCCAGCAACAGGTCGAGTTCGCCGGGCTGCAGGAAAGCCGAAATATTGTCGTTGGCGTGAAAGCGCTGATTGGCTGCCTGAATCCGATTGCGCACACGCACGGACACGGGCGCGGAAAATTCCATCTGACTGGCGTTGTCTGACTCGCTCATGGTTCAGCGACCGAAAAAAATTGACGATTCAAAGTATCACGCTTATGCGCTGTGTTGCGCGTTGCAGGCAGAAATTGCTTTGCCCAACCATGATATTCAAAAAGTTGTCGCCGTCAAAAAATACGGATGGTTTGCTGTATCGCCAGCGCCGACTTTTTATTTCGCCCGTCACTGAGCCAGCGCAAAAGAATAGGAAATTCAACGTGACATGCGGGAGTCTCATACCCTGCGGAGCGACTGCTGAGTCCTTCTAACGGTTGTCGATTCGGCTGTTGTTCGGGAGCCGCCTTGGGGCTGCCACTACAGCACAGGCGCCATCTCGGCCGAGCCGGCCGAACGCAGCACGATGATGTTCTTGAAGTCCAGGTGATCGTTTTTGGCCCAGGCAGGCACTGCGTCTTCACGCTCGTACTGATCTACTTCAATTCCTCGGCCATTGCGGCCGACGGGTTCTGCGTCGACTTGGTCCGCTATGCGGTCCTGGGCCGTCGCCGATCAGGGCTTGTCTCGATCCGCATCTGACCGCGGCGCGGATCCGATCACGCCGTCTTCCTTCATCGTCGAGACGATGACCTCGACGAACTGGTTGATCATCGCCGGCACCGAACCGGCGTTGACCGCCTCCGTCGTGGTCGCGGCGGACCACAGCACTGTGGCCCCCTCGGCCTCGAACAGCCGGGTGTCGGCATGTACGTTCTGGTTGACCGTCACCTGCGGCGGCACGCTGGTCGCCCAAATCGAATTGCGATAACTCGCGGCCCCTCCCCAGCCCGGGCCCCAGGGATCACGATGCCCCCAGCCCGGGCCCCAGGTTGGGCCCATGACCATGCCGGGCGTGACGATCACGTCGGTCGAGACGTTGATGATGCGCGTCACCATCGCATGTGAGACACCGGCGCTGCTGACAACGCGGCGAAGGCTGTCTTCGCTGATCGGGCCATCTTCAGGCACCCTCTTGTACGACGCTTCGGCCTTGACGCCGGCGGCGGCCAGGGCGGCGACCATTTGGTCCTCGAACAGCCGGCGGTTGGTGCTGTCGCGCACCGCCGAGACCACCAGCACGCTCGTGACGGCACTTTTGCCGACGAGTTCGGGGTTGACCCAGCGGGCATCGATCGAAGTGGCGCGGGTCGCACAGCCGGCCACCAGAACCATTGCTGCGGCAGCGGTTAGCATGAGTCCGGATCGCGTGGACATTTGATTGCTCCTTGGTGTGTCTGGGCTCGGTGATGCCAGGATAAAGGATAGGAAACTCAATGAATTCCCCTTTTGCAGTATCTCTTGCGTTGCAGAGAGGGTCAATCGTGAAAGAGCTAGTGAATGAGCCTGAAAATCCCGCCCCGGCAGGCTCGTTGTTCGTGCCTGTGGCACCCTTGTTTCCCTACCACTCGATGCCCAGATCGAACTCGTGATCCGGTCCCCGCTGCAACTGCACGGCGAGGTAGCCCGGAGGGCGGTGCAGTGACATGCACGTCGCCCGAACATACCCCGCAAGCAAGCGTGAGTTTTTGTGCAAACCCTTCATGGACAAAGTCTTCCGGCAGGTTTCGCATCAGCGATCTATAGTCGGATCGGGGTGGTGAAATTCGAATGCGACGGTCGCGTATCGAGACAAGGAGAAAATCATGAAACGGAAGCATCTGGTTATGTTGGCAACGGCATTTTTGATTTCCTTCGGCGGGGCGAGCTTGGCGCAGCAGTTCCCGAACGCGCCACCGAAGCTGAAGGAAATGGAAGCGACCGGTGCGCAACGAATGAGCGCCGAGGAACTGAAGATGTTTTTCCCGGGAGTGATCGACTCCAAGGGAACGAAGGGCAGGCACATAATCATCTTCAATGCCGACGGTACCCTGTTGAGGAAGGGATTCAAGCACGGGCTGTCTGACGATCCCGGCACCTGGAGAATCGACGAGAGGAACAACACGCATTGCATGTCCCTACCGAAAGGCCGGGGTGTAGCGAAGATGGGCTACCAGGAAAACTGCTTCGTCACCTTCCGCGCGCCTGATGGCGTCCATTACTTCGACTATGACGTCGACGATGGCTTTTATGCCCACGTTTGGCGCAAGGCGGCGGAACAATAAGCGATTGAAGTCCGGACGGATTCAACTGCGCTGGTGAGCTTGGGCGCCCTGCGTTGGTCGCGGGCACGAGACCTAACCCTCTGTCGATCGAAGCGGCCGGGTCTTGCTGGATCTTGGTGAGGTGGCCGGCCATCATTCGATTAAGGTTCAAGTGTCTGGCGCAATATCCTCAGCAATCACTTTACGATGGCTCGCACCGCTCAGGTTTAATCCCACATCGCCCTCATCTTCGCCAACAGTGCACTGGCTGCCGTGTCCGGTGCAGGTGGTCCCCGGCGCGGCGGAAGAAATGGGGTTAAACACCATTGCTTCTCTCCTGCGACACGAACTGGAGAACGGCTTGCCGGCGAGAGTCACCTGGCACTGCGTCAAGTCCAGGATCACCTTGTGATCTGGCGCAAGTGGGTCTCGCGAAGCGCCGCCCCGGCATTGCTGTAAATTTGCCATCGATTGACTAAGCTGGGACAAAATCGAACGCGACCTTGGCCGCGAGCAGTTGGAGAAACTCCCACCGATCGACAGCAAAAGTCCGTTTTCGCGGCATCAAGGAATCGAGCCCCGGCGGCACTTCGGTTGGCTTCCCTGCTGGGAGAGCCGCCCGGGCGGCTGGTTCCTGCTGATCTCGCCGGCCCGGCCAGCACGATATTTGAGGGACATCCGATGAAGCCCAACATCCTGGTTGCTGCCGTTTGCAAGATGCCAGTCCGCCCAAATTCATTCAAGCCGATCAGGAGGTGTCTCATCCATGTCACATAAACCGCAGCCTGCGCCCTACCCCGCTCGGCCGACCGACAAGGAATACGAGAACACGCTGCATCAGTTGCAGATCGAATTGGTCAAGTTGCAGAAACAGATCATCGACCACGATGACCGCATTCTGGTGATATTCGAGGGGCGCGATGCCGGTGGCAAAGATGGCACCATCAAGCGCATCGTTGAACACCTTTCGCCCCGTGAGACGCGCGTGGTGGCGTTGGGAAAACCGTCAGATCGCGAGGCAAGCGCCTGGTATTTCCAGCGCTATGTTCCC
>JBAPWR010000476.1:0-7303 GCA_049283775.1 Thiobacillus sp. | reverse complement strand
GCCGCTGCAAACGCCTGCGTGCATTGACTAGGACCTGTTCCGGCGTGAGCGTTTATCATTGGTCTTGGCACTATGGAGCGCAGCAGTTCAGCGTGCATATTCGATTCGGGATGACATACCCGGCATTCAGGAAACAGGCATGAACAGAACCGACAGTATCCATCCCATGAACGAAGGCCGGCGCGAGCAGGACAACCTGCGCCTGTACATCAACCTCAAGCTGGCCTCGTCCGGCCAGAACCCGGTACGCAGCGCGGAGAGCGACGAGTTCATGGAGGTCGCGCATGACCTGCTGATGGCCTACCGTGCCAAGAACTGGCTGCTGTCCAGCTACATGAACCCGCCCGACCGCCGCATCCAGGACTTTCTCGAACGCTATCTGGCCGGCGTCGACGAGGTGCCGCATCTGCCGGGCCAGACCTTCATCCTCGACCACGAGGGGCTGGCGCGCGAACTGTCGCTGCCGGTCGATGCGGATGTCTTCCGCTCGGAAATCGTTTCCAGCTATCGCGTGCGCCAAGGCGTGCTGCACAACCCCACGAGCGACCGCCGCACGACCCACGGATTGTTCCACGTCACCGAAGGCGGGTTGCCGATCCCCGGCGACAAGAAGGCGGTGCCGCGCGAGACCTTTGCGCGCATGCTCAAGCACGCCTTCAATCCGCCGCCGGAGCTGCTTACGCTGCCGTACACCGTCAACCAGCCCGATCCTGCGCGGATGTTCGTCTCGCTGCTGATGCGCCCGGTGATCTGTCCGGCCATTCCCGGCGTAGCGCCGCAGAAGAGCATGGAAATCCGCTTCTTCGCGCCGGGCAACCTGGTCAGCAACCTGGATTTCGTCGAGAGCATCTTCGGCAACGCCGGCAACCCCTACATGCCTGAACACGACGCCGGCCTCGACGTCGAACACTGGAGCGGGCACACCGGCTGCGTGGTGCTGGCGCCGCACCTGGTCGGGCTCTCCAAGCGCGAATTGGGGCTGCCGCACTGGGACGAGGCCAGCGAGCGCCAGCGCCGCGAGGGCATGTGCTGGAAGCTGCCCGACGAGCTCTACAACGAGGGCCAGGCGTTCAAGCTCACCGCACGCGACGCCAGCGGGGTGATGGTGACCATCCTCGCCGACAACTACTTCGGCTACTGCAAGAAGGAGGTCAAGACCCAGATCAGCTTCGCCGCCAACCTCTTCGGTCTGGCCGAGGAAGAGCACGCCGGCGGCGCATTGCTGTTCCAGTGCCGCAATCACGGCGAGGAATACGGCGTCGACAGCGTCACGCGCGAGCCGGGTTATTCCTTCCACGACATGGTGGAGCGCTACGGGCAGTCCATGCGTCTGATGCCCGAGGGCCATGCTGTCGACATCGAGCATCCGGACATCATCTATGTGCCGCAGGCGGTGCGCTTCGACCTCAATGCCCAGAGCATCACCTGGGAGCATGACGGCAGGAACCATCGCATCCGCCTGATGCCGGGCAAGATCTACATGCAGCCCAACGGCTACAAGGTGGAGATGCGTCCGCATCCGGGCGCGCCGTCGTGGCGCCTGATCGGCATCGAACCGGAAGGCACCTTCTGCCACAAGCCCTGCACCGTGTCCGGCGGCGGCAAGTCGGAGATTTCCAAGTCGCTCGAGGATGCGGTGATCTACGGCCCGCTGTTCATCGACGATCTCGAGCGCGACCTGACCTGGGTGCGGCAGATTTTCCAGCACGACTACAGCATGCGCTTCCGCCCGGGCTTCGAGGGTGAGGATCGCGACCCGACGCGCAAGCCGCTGAGCATGGAGCGCAGCCTCGGCTCGGTGATCAAGTTGCTGACCCCGTCGTCGAGCCACACCGATGAATACAACGCCTGGCTCGACAGCATTCCGCCGCGCATCCTCGCGCTGGTATTCCTGATCAAGCGCTTCCATCGCCCGGAATGGGGCGATGACTGGGACGAACAACTCGCGGTCGACGTGGTCGACGGGGCGCCCGGCCACGAACTCAAGATGTTCGGCCGGCGCATCATCGCCAGCTACCTGCGTGTCGGCTTCGACGCCGACGAGCAGTGGCGCACCTTCAAGCTGCGCCAGGATTTCATTCCTGCCGAGAAGGTGCAGATGGAGGACGACATCACCGCCTCGGTCGTCGCGCCGGTGGCCAGGCTCAGCGGCTGCAAGCTGGGCCAGGATCCGGCCGGCAGCGTCAAGCTCACGCACAACTGCGAGACGCGCCTGTTCCAGCGTCCGGACGATGCCGTCACGCCGGGCTACGACAAGCAGACCGAGGCCGACATGGCGCAGCCCGGCAACTTCCTCGCCAATTTCGAGCCGCTATCAGGGGAGTCGCTGGCTGCCGAAGTCGACAACGTCATGCGCCTGCATGCCTACACGCCGCCGATGCGCGATCTGTTGACCGCTGCCGCACGCGACGGACAGATCGTGGTGTCGTCGGCGCTGCCGCGCCTGGTCGACGGCAAGCCGTCGAAGAATCCGCGCTACCTGCAGCTGCGTCCCGACCAGGCCAAGCCGCTGCGCAAATATGCGGCGGAGATGGGCATGCGCTTCCACCGCAAGCTGCCGGCCGATGCCCCGGTGTGCGTGTGCGTCGACGCAGTGCTCTCCGGGCGGCGCAATAATCCGCCCGAGACGGGGATCCGCTCGCTGGCGGTCTACAACCCGCTCCACTATCAGGCGCTGCCGGAACTGTTCATGGACTACATCTGCTCGCTGACCGGCAAGTCGCCTTCCACCACCGGCGCCGGCTCGGAGGGCGCGCTGACCAAGGGGCCGTTCAATGCCCTGCGGCCCACCGCCGACCTCAACAACGCCCTGGTGTCGCTGATCCTCACCGGCCATGACGGCTTCTCCACCTCGGCCGGCCATGTCGGACCCGAGGTCAAGGTGGACCACGACATCAGCCTGCTGGTGCCGGAGATCTGGGCGCGCCTGCATCCGCAGCAGCGTCGCGCATCCTGGCTGATCGAGCACGGCTACATGGAAGCCATCGAGGATTTCGACCACGAGGGTCGACGCGTGCTGGCGAGCCGGCTCGGCTATCGCATCACCGAACGCTTCGTCGCCCATTTCATGGGCAAGATCTTCGACAACCCGCGCGCGGTCTTCACCGAGGCCATCCTAAAGCCCGAAACCCAGGACCTGGCGAGTTTCGCCGATGGCGTCGACAACATCGTCGAGGCGCAGGAGCGGGTGGCCCTGCGCTATTTCGAGGACGGCAGCATCGACGAGGCCTGTCCGCCGCTGAAGGCGCTGCTCTCGATCATGGCCTATGGGCATTACCAGGGCCTGGACGTGCACGCCCCGCAGATTCGCGCCCTGTTCAGCCGCGAATCGCTGCTGGCATCCGACTGGTATCGCCAGCGCCTCGAGGTCAAGCGCGAGCGCGACCTGACGCTGTGGCGGCGCAAGCTCGACGAACTGCTGCGCTTCCGTCAGAACCCTCACAACCAGGAGGAATCGCGCCGCCTGGAACTGGACGCCCGCATTAACTTCGTGCGAGAGGGGCTCGACAGGCTGGAGGATCCAGAGTCCTGGCAGCAGTTCGTCGGCACCCTCGGCGCCGACCCGCTGGCGCCGATCGAGGAGCAACAGGTCGGCATCCGCGATTTCGCGGCGACGACAGGGGCGTTTGCTCTCGGTTGAGCCAGGTAGGGCCCGGGTTTTTGCATTGGCGCAGCCCACTGCCTCGCTTCGTTGAACTGAACATGAATGCACAAGACGCCTCCGGAGCACCCCTGCAAACCAGGGTGCACATCGATGTGGTCGCGTGAGGAGTTCGATGCGGCTGTGCGCCGTCACGACAGCCAGATTGCTGCGCTGGGGCTCACCATCTGGGTTGGCGCCGAGCCCACTTTCACCGACCGCAGTGCCCAGACCCCGGAGTGGCTGAGTCAGGCGCTGGGCGGTGACAAGGCACAGCGTGCCGAAGCCGTGCTGGGCGGGTTAGTTCGACGCTTTCCCGGCAGCGTGGTGATGCGAAGCGTCGGGCGACAATACCCGGGCGAGGAACGACCGCGCTGGAACTTCGGCATTTACCGTCATCGCGACGCGACGCCCATCTGGCATGGACCGCTCGACCCGGTCCTGGCCCCGCTCCCGGATGAAACGGAACCTCCTGCCAGCCTGGATGCCTGGGCTGCCGCCCTGGCAACGCAGCTCGAAGCACGCGGGTATCCGGTTTCGCCGGTGGCGACCGAAGATGCCCGGACGCGGCGTCTGTTGATGCGCGCCAACGCCGATGTTGCCTTGCCGGATGCCAATGATGCGTGTCTGATCGGTCCCTCGGTGCACGACCGCGCCACCCCTCCCAGCGGCCTGTGCGACGAACTGGCAGAAGCCGGCGCCTACCTGTTCATACTCGGCATGCAGGCGTCAGACGGGGAGTCGACGGCGCGCATCGAGCTGCCGATGTTCAAGCAGGTGCCGATGTTCCTCGACGTGCTGGAATGCGTGGCGCAGGCTGCACGCACCTGCGGTCTGTCCAGCCTGGTGCTGGCAGGCTATCCGCCGCCGGTGGATGCCACGGTCGAGTGGACCACCGTGACGCCGGATCCGGCCGTGATCGAAATCAATTCCGCTCCGAGCGTCGATGCCGAGCACTTCCTGCGGTGCAGTCGCGAGATCTATGCCGCAGCCGAAGAGCAGGGCCTGGCCCCTTACCGGCTCTATTTCAATGGCACGGTGGCGGATTCGGGCGGTGGCGGCCAGATCACCCTGGGTGGCCCGTCGCCCGAGGCCAGCCCGTTCTTGCAGGAACCGTGGCTGCTGCCGCGTTTGGTGCGCTTCTTCAATCGCCATCCTGCGCTGTCCTATCTGTACTCCCACGACTTCGTCGGCAGCACCGGGCAATCGGTGCGGCCCGACGAACGCGGCAGCGATGCCTTCGACGAGTTGGGACTGGCCCTGGCCTTGCTGGAACGACACGCAGAGCTGTCGCCGGAACTGCTCTGGCACAGCCTGGCCTCTTTTCTGTGCGATGCATCCGGCAACAGCCATCGCGCCGAAATGAATATCGAAAAGCTGTGGAACCCCTTTCTTGCCGGGCGGGGCAAGCTCGGCCTGGTGGAGTTTCGCGCCCTGCGCATGCAGCACACGCCGGAGCGGGCCACCGCCCTGGTCTGCCTGCTGCGCGGCATCACGGCCATGCTGGCGCGCGGGCATTACACCCTGCCGCTCATGGATTGGGGGCGCGAACTGCACGAGCGCTTTGCGCTGCCGTTCTACCTCGAGCAGGACCTGGACGCCGTGCTGAAGACGCTCGACTCGGCGGGCCTGGGCCTGGGCGAAGCGATCCGGGCGGTGCTGCATCGCGACGAATTCCGCCAATGGGGACAATTGACTTTGCCCGGATGCACGCTCGAGGTGCGGCGCGCGCTGGAGTTCTGGCCACTGCTGGGCGATGCGGCCAGCCCCGAGCAGGGTGGCAGCTCGCGCCTGGTGGACGCCAGCACCGCGCGGGTGGAATTGCGGCTGCGACCGCAGCAGGGCCAGGAATCAGACTGGCACGACTGGCAGATCCTTGTTGCAGGCATCGGACTGCCCATGCGCCAGGAGCGAGACAGCCGGGGCGCGCTCAAGGTATTCGGCCTGCGTTACCGCAGCTTCGTTCCCGGCTGGGGACTGCACCCCGCGCTCGGCGCCCAGGCGCCGGTGCAGTTGTTGCTGCGCCATCGCGCCCATGCGGACGACTATCTCGTCACCCTGCATGAATGGCGTCCCGACGGCGAAGCCTACCCGGGCATCCCCGAAAACCTCGCCGACGCCAGCCGGCGACGCGCCGAGCGGATCACCCTGGAAATCCTGCCCCGCGACCCGGACCTGGCGCCAAGGTCTGCACCGGCACACGGGCTCGGTCCCTTCTGCCTGGATCTGCGCACCTTGTCCTGTTGAGGAAGAGGGACCGCGCACTGACTGAGGGCGACCAAGGCGCGGCCGGTCGGTGAGGAAGTTACGGGCGGCCGGTGATCGGCGAGGCTGTGTGGAAACTCCCCTCAAATTTCCTAAACTGATCGCAGTTGTATCAGCGAGGGAAATGCGGCATGAAGCGATTCATCGAAGGCGAATCCCGTAGCCAGATCACCCTGCTACCTGAGTCTCTCGACGACTACATTTCTGAGGACAACCCGGTCAGAGCGGTTGAAGCCTTCATCGATGAACTGGATCTGGGCGCGCTGGGCTTTGCGGGAGTGCGCCCTGCAGTCACGGGGCGTCCGTCGTATCACCCCTCTGTTCTGCTGAAGCTTTACCTGTATGGGTATCTCAATCGCGTCCAGTCCAGCCGGAGGTTGGAGCGGGAATGCCAGCGCAACGTCGAATTGATGTGGCTCACTGGCAAGCTGGCGCCAGACTTCAAGACGATCGCTGATTTCCGCCACGACAATGGCCAGGCTATCCGCAACGTCTGCCGCGAGTTCATCCTGCTGTGCCGGCGGCTCAATCTGTTCACCCAGGCCATCGTGGCCATCGACGGCAGCAAGTTCAAGGCGGTCAATGCGCACGACCGCAACTTCACCCGTGCCAAGGTGGACAAGCGGGTGAAGGAGATCGAGCGCAGCATCGATGAATACCTGGTGGCGATCGAGACGGCGGATCGCAATCCGTCTGAAGTCACGGAAACCAAGACGGCCCATCTGAGCAAGAAGATCGAGACCTTGAAGCGTGAAATGCGTGACCTCAAGGGAATGCAAGCGCAATTGGAGGCCTCAGGCGGTCAAGTCTCGCTGACCGATCCCGATGCACGGGCCATGGCCACCAGCACCAGTCGTGGACTGGTGGGCTACAACGTGCAAACCGCGGTGGAGACCGAACACCATTTGATCGTGGCGCATGAAGTGACCAACATCGGTTCCGACCGACGACAGTTGGCCAGGATGGCAAAGCAGGCCCAAGAGATCATGCCGGGTCAGGAACTTCAGGCCATCGCGGACCGCGGCTACTTCAACGGCGAGGAAGTTCTGGCCTGCGATCAGGCGGGCATTACTGCCTACGTATCCAAACCGATGACGTCGGAAGCCAAAGCCGAGGGCCGGTTCGACAAGTCGGACTTTGTCTATCAGCCCGATACCGATACCTACCGCTGCCCGGCGGGCAGCCAGCTCATCCGTCGATTTGGCCGAATAGAAGCGGGACACTTGATTCACCGCTACTGGAGCTCGGACTGCCCACACTGCCCGATCAAGGCCCAGTGCACGCCAAGCGACTACCGCCGGGTCAGCCGCTGGGAGCACGAGGAAGTTCTCGAAGCGATGCAAAAGCGGCTGGACGGCAGACCGAATGTGATGCGCATCCGAAGGCAGACGGTGGAAC
>JBAPWR010000475.1:0-9488 GCA_049283775.1 Thiobacillus sp. | reverse complement strand
GGCTGTAGGACTTCATCGAGAACAGGTTGACGGGCATGGCCAGGTTGTTGAAGGTGTGCAGCAGCGCGGTCGCCAGGATGAAGGCCAGATAGAACCAGTTGGCGACGTAGATGTGCGGCTGCTTGCGGCGCATGATGGTGCCGACGAAGAGGATCAGGTAGGTCACCCAGACGATTTCGATGAGGATGTCGATCGGCCACTCCATCTCGGCGTATTCACGGCCCTGCGAATAACCGGCGAGGTAGGACAGCGCGGCGAGCACGATGATGGTCTGCCAACCCCAGAAGGTGAAGCTCGCCATGCCGTCGGAGATCAGCCGGGTCTGGCAGGTACGCTGCACGACGTAGTAGGAGGTGGCGAACAGCGCCGATCCGCCGAAGCCGAAGATCACCGCACTGGTATGCACCGGGCGGAAACGACCGAAGGAAAAGTACGGGCTGTCGAAATTCAGGAAAGGCCAGGCCAGTTCGGAAGCGATATAGACGCCGACGAACATGCCGACGACTGCCCAGACCAGCGACATGACGGCGAATTTCTTGACGATATCGAAGTTGTACTGCTCTGCACTGGAATATGTGGTTACCGCCATGAACCGCTCCTAGACTAGCCTCAAACAGCGCATTTCGCTGCGACCAAACAGCATATGCTTATATTAAAAACTGCCGGATTATATGCCGCCCCAGACAGGCAGGGCAAGCCAAAATCAGGACTCGGACAACAAGGTGGCGAGGTCCTGTGCGATCGACGCCGCATCGCTGCCGTAAGGCACCAGCAGCCGCAGTTGGCCCCGCACATCGTAGACGAAGGTGCCGGCGCTGTGGTCGATCAGGTAATCATCGGGCCCGCGCACCGAACTCTTTTCATAGACGACCTTGTACTCCTGCGCGAGCTTCTTGAGCGAGTCGGCATCGGTATGCATGCCCAGGAAAGTCGGGTTGAAGGCAGGAACGAACTCGCGCAGCATTTCAGGGGTGTCGCGCTGGGGATCGACCGTGACGAACAGCACCTGAACCCGTTCCGCCCGATCACCCAACTGCTGCAACGCGGCGGCAAAATCCGCCAGCGTGGTGGGACAGACGTCGGGGCAATGGGTATAGCCGAAAAAGATCGCCACCACCTGGCCGCGAAAATCGGCCAGGGTGCGAATCTGTCCATTGTGATCGGTCAGGGAAAAGTCCCGCGCGAAGGCAGCGCCGGTGATGTCGGTCGCGAGAAAGGTCGGTTCGGGCGGGCTCGCCGGCTGACAGCCGGCAAACAGCAATGACAAGGCTGCGCCTGCCGCAGCCAGGCCGCGGCTGAGCTTGGCGTCTGCAATCATGCCCTGACCGAACCGAGCAGCTCACCCGGCATGTCGGCCAGGCGGTATTTGCCGCTCTCGACTGCCTTGGCGAGTTTTTCCAGGGTCGTATCCTGCAGCATGTCGATGATTTTCTTCTTCACCGGAATCCAGCGGTGATGCAGCGGGCAGGCGGTTTCGTCGCTGCATTTCTTCAGGCCCAGCAGACAGCTCTGGGTGAATGCAGGCCCTTCGGTCAGCATCAGGATCTGCATCAGGGTGACCTTGCTGCCCGCCTCGCGCAGACAGAATCCGCCGAGACGGCCGCGGAAGGAATAGAGCAGATTGCCCTTGGCCATGCTCTGCAGGATCTTGGCGAGATACGGAGCCGGCACGCCCAGCTTGGCCGCGATGTCCTTGTTCAGCACCGGCGTCGCCTCAGGCTGGGTCGCCATGTAGATCAGGGCCTGGACGGCATACTGACTGGTACGCGAGAGGATCATGGAACGGGCCCTTGAAAAGACTTTGGGCCACAATATAGAACAATCCTGTCTGAATATCCAGAGAGCCGAAACTACCAGTCAGACGCTCACAACGGCAGCCTGAAATAGTGATCGACCAGCATCACCGCGAACAGCAGGCTCAGGTACCAGATGGAATAACGGAAGGTCTCTTTCGCCAGAGCATCGCTGTAATTGCGGTACAGACGCCAGCCGTAGGCGATGAAGATCGCGCCGAGCACGGTCGCGCCGACCAGATAAATCCAGCCGCCCATCCCGGTCCCCAGCGGCAGCATGGTAACGGCGAACAACAGCAGGGTATACAGCAGCACATGCAGCCGGGTATAGGCGTCGCCGTGGGTGACCGGCAGCATCGGCAGTCCGGCACGCGCGTACTCGTCCTTGCGATAGAGCGCCAGCGCCCAGAAATGCGGCGGCGTCCAGGCGAAGATGATGAGGAACAGCAGCAGGGCGTCGTGATGGATCTCGCCGGTCGCCGCTGCCCAGCCCAGCACCGGCGGCATCGCGCCGGAAGCGCCACCGATGACGATGTTCTGCGGCGTCGCCGGCTTCAGCAGCACCGTATAGATGACCGCATAGCCGACGAAGGTCGCCAGCGTCAGCCACATGGTCAGCGGATTGACGAAGGTATTCAGCAGATACAGCCCTGCCCCGCCCACCACGCCAGAAAACACCAGCGTCTGGGCGCTGGTCAACTCGCCGCGCGGCAGCGGCCGGGCGCGGGTGCGCGCCATCACGGCATCGATCTTCTGTTCGATCAAGCAGTTGAAAGCCGCCGCCGCGCCAGCCACCAGGGCGATCCCCAGCGTCCCCGCCCACAATACGTTCCAGGCCGGCCAGCCGGGAACGGCGAGAAACATGCCGATAACCGCGGTGAACACGATCAGGCTTACTACCCGCAACTTGCACAGCGCCAAAAACTGTTGGCAGCGCCCGGCGACGCCATGTATCAGCAAGGCCTCCATTCCTATCTCCTGCGTATCCTGAAATTCAGCAGCACCAGACTGCCGAGCAGCAGGGCCGCCCCTGCATTGTGGGCGACCGCGACGGCGATCGGCAGACTGAGTAGAACGTTGCTGATGCCCAGCGAGACCTGGATCAGCAGCAGTGCCCCGAGCAGCATCCCCACGCCCCTGTAGCCCGGTGTGCGGAACAGGCGGGCCACCAGCCAGGCGATGTAGACGAAGACGACCAACGCCATCAGCCGGTGCACCCAATGGATTGCAGTCAGCGCCTGCATTGGCAGGAAGTCCCCTGAGGCGGTTTCGCCCAGTTCCCGGTGCAGGGTGAAGCTGTGCTCGAAATCCATTTCCGGCACCCATACTCCCTGGCACAGCGGGAAATCGGTGCAGGCCAGCGCGGCGTAGTTGGTGCTCACCCACCCACCCAGGGCGATCTGCACGACTACCAGCACCAGACCGAACAAGGCGCCGCGATGCAGATGGTCGGCGCGTGCATAATAGGCATGACCGAACTGATCCCGCTCGCGCAGCCACAGCCACAGCAGCAGCGACAGGGTCGCCATGCCTCCGAGCAGATGGGCGGTCACCACCATCGGCTTCAGCAGCAGCGTGACCGTCCACATCCCCAGCAGGGCCTGGAACACGATCAGCGCCAGCAAGGCCAGCGGCAACCCGGGCCCGCCGCGGGTCTCGCTCCGCAGCCGCCATGCCAGCACCGCGATCGCCAGCACCAGCAAGCCGAGGGCGCCGGCAAAATAGCGGTGTGCCATTTCCTTCCATGCCTTGGCGTGGGTGACCGGGCCTCCCGGCTGTTCGACCTGCGCCTGGTTGATCATGTCGCTGGCGTGATGCGGGGTCAGCTTGCCGTAGCAGCCCGGCCAGTCGGGGCAGCCGAGCCCGGCATCCGACAGACGCACATAGGCTCCAAGCACCACGACCCCCAGGGTCAGGATCAGCGCGGCAAGAATCAGTCTTTGGTAGGTAAGCATGGTCAACCGATCTGCGAGGCTTTGAGCAACTGCTTCATGTCTTTCATGATGCCCTTGGGATCGGGGTCGGCCGGAAAACGCAGCATCAGGTTGCCCAGGGGATCGACGATATAGATATGGTCCGACGGACTTTGCGACGCCGGAAACTGCTCCGCAAAAGATGCCGACCCAGGCCGCCAGACATGCATGCCGGGGTATTCCTCAACAAGTCGGGCGGGGGGCACGCCTGCATCAGTCAGCACCCACACGCGCTCGATGCGCGATTGACCCTTGCCCTGCGCAATGCGAATTTGGCGCATCAGATAGAGCTGGCGTTCACAGCCCGCGTCGCAGGCGGCCGGGCCGACATGCACCATCAACCACTTGCCCTGCAGCTGCTCGAGCCCGAATGCATTACCGTCGAGCAGGCTGCCCTGGGTCTGCTGCAGGGGCGTGACGGTGATCAGGTCACCGTAGTTCTTGTGTCCGGCAGGACGCCAGCCGAAGTACGCCAGGTAGGCCGCCACCACCGGCACCACGAACACCCCGACCAGCAGCAAAAATTTCGTTCGCGAACTCATATGACTCGTTTTCTGTTTATTCAGCGGAACCCGATTCCCGGTCCACCTCGTTGACGCGTTTGATATTCAGTGCCAGCCACAATACCACCAGCGTCGCAGCCAGGCCGTACCACTGCAGCGCATAGGATACGTGCATCGCGACCCCGGTATCCGGGCGCGCCCAGCGGCGCAGCAAGCCGTCATCCAGTTCGCTGGTCTGCTGCAGCAAAACCGGCTGCAGGCGCAGGCCACTGTTCAGCGCATACTGCTCGAAGTCGAGATTCTGCCAGACCCGTCCCACCGGCGCCGCGCCGGCAAACTCGAAATAACGTCCCTGCGGCTCGACAGCCAACCCCTCGATCCTTACGTTTCCAGAGATACGCGGCAGTTCCGGCAACTGCATGCGATCCCGCCCGGTCGCCACCCATCCGCGGTTGACCAGAATGGCCGTGTCACCACCGTCGACCTTCAAGGGTGTCAGCACATGGTAGCCCGCGACCCCGTTCAACACCCGATTGTCGAGCAGGATTTCATGGGCCGGATCGAACATGCCCTCGACTTCGAGCTTGCGGTACAGCACCGAGTCCTTGTCGAGCAACTCCGCGCCTACGTGTACCGGCGGATTCGCCTCCGCCGTGTCGTAGCGCGCCTGCAGGTCACGCTTGTACTCCGCCCGTCCGGTTTGCCAGTTGCCAAGCGACAGGGTCAGGACAAAAAATACCAGGGCGGCAAGCGTTGGCCACACGCCCGGTGCGAACTGCCAGTTGCCGAGCTGCAATCTCGTGGCTCACGCACCGCGCATTCTCTGGACGGTGAGCCGTCGTGTCACTCCGCCTCGATGAGCCGGAGACGATAGACGACGGAAAGTGCGCGCCCAGGCAAATCCCATTAGACTAAACGCTTTGCTTCCCACATCCTGCCATGCGCATCCTTGCCCTGCTCTTCATTCTTTTCATCCTTGCGAGTCTCGCCAGTGCACTCTACTACCTGATCAAAGACAAGGGCCAGTCGGATCGTGTCGTCAAGGCCCTGACCGTTCGCGTCAGCCTGTCGCTCGCCCTGTTCATCCTGCTGATGGCCGGCTACTACTTCGGCTTCATCCCGCAGACAGGCCTGCGCTGATTCCCTCGCTGACGCCGCGGAGATTGCCGGACCGCAACAAAAAGCCGCGACCTGCGCGGCTTTTTGCTTGTCTGAAACTCGCGCTCAGATCATCCAGTACACCAGGATGAACAGCAGCACCCAGACCACGTCGACGAAGTGCCAGTACCAGGACACCGCCTCGAAGGCGAAGTGATGGTCCGCGGTGAAGTGGCCGGCGATCGATCGCAGCAGCATGATGATCAACATGGTGGTTCCGACCAGCACGTGGAATCCATGGAAGCCGGTCAGCATGAAGAATGTCGCACCATACACACCGGCACCGAGCGTGAGGCCCAGATCCGCATAGGCATGGTAGTACTCGTATGCCTGCAGCCCCATGAACACCAGACCCAGTGCCACCGTCATCGCCAGGCCAAGAATGAGCTGGCTGCGGTTGTTCTTCTTCAGGCCCCAGTGTGCCCAGGTCACCGTCACGCCGGATGACAGCAGCAGCAGGGTGTTGATCGCCGGAATCCCCCAGGCACCCATCGGCGTGAAATCGAAGCCGTCCTGCGTCAGGCCGGGACCCGCGGTCGGCCAGGTGGCCTGGAATCCCTCCCACAGCAGGCTGCCGGTTTCGGCGTCGGCCAGCCAGGGGACCGACAGCACCCGGGTGTAGAACAGCGCACCGAAGAAGGCGGCGAAGAACATCACCTCGGAAAAGATGAACCAGCTCATCGACCAGCGGTAGGATGAATCGACCTGCTTGTTGAAGCGCCCCGCCTCGCTGTCGCGGATCACTTCGCCGAACCAGCCGAACATCATGTAGATCAGGATCGCCAGGCCGGCGAGCAGGATCCAGCCGCCATAAGGCACTTCCCGCATGTACATCGCCCCGCCGGCCGCCATGAACAGCAGGGCGACCGAGCCGATGATCGGCCAGAGCGACGGCTGTGGCAGGTAGTATTTGTCTGTTTGCGCCAGGCTCATTGTTTCCTCCTCTTCCTCATCCTTATTGATCGATCACTTCAGAAACTGCAACGCCACATAAACCACCAGCAATATCGTCAGAACGAACACCAGCCCACCGATCAGCCCGGCGAGAATGACCTGTGCCGGGGTCAGACTCTTTGCGTCGGCGTCGTAGTCGCGCCGCTTGCGGACGCCGAAAAAACTCCAGAAAACCGCGAGCGCCGCCTTGAGGTTGCCTGAACTAGCCATGCTTGCCATCAGCCGCCGCCTTGGTCGTCTTCGCCGGCTCGTCGATCAGGAAGAAGGTATAGGACAGCGTCACGGTATGCACGTCCTTCTCCAGGCCGGGATCAAGCACCAGCAGCACCGGCATCCTGCGCGACTCGCCGGAAGCCAGTTTCTGCGGGGTGAAGCAGAAACACTCGATTTTCTTGAAAAACTGCGCGGCACGCGCCGGACCGTAGCTCGGCACCGCCTGGCCGACGATGTCCCTGTCGCTGGTGTTGGTCACTTCGTAGTCCACCTGCACCAGCTGGCCCGGATGCACCTTGATGCTGCGCTGCGCCGGCTTGAACTTCCACGGCAGCGATTCGTTGGTATTGGCGTCGAATTCCAGAGTCACCCAGCGGCTGGTATCGACCTGGGTGTTCTTCGCCAGGGTCTGCTCGGCACCGGAATTGATGCCGGTCACCTCGCAAATCTTGTAGTAGAACGGCACCAGCGCGAAACCGAAGCCGAACATGCCGAGGGTCACGACCAGCAGCTTGGCGAGGGTGCGGGAGTTACCGACCGCCATGAATCACTTCAGCCCGTTGTACAGCGTGAACAGGAACAGGCCGAGCGCCAACAGGCCCAGCAGGATGGCAGTCCGGTACTTGTTGTTGCGCTTGTCGACCATGTTCGCGCCTGCCCTCACTTCACCACCGGCGCAGTCTCGAAGGTGTGGTACGGCGCGGGCGAGGGCACGGTCCACTCCAGCCCCTCAGCGCCTTCCCATACCTGGTCGGTCGCCTTGGCGCCGCCCTTGATCGCTTTCAGCACCACCGCCAGGAAGATCAGCTGGCTGAAGCCGAAGATGAAGGCACCGACCGTTGCGATCTGGTTGAACTCGGTGAACTGCAGCGCGTAGTCGGGGATGCGGCGCGGCATGCCAGCCAGGCCAAGGAAGTGCATCGGGAAGAAGACGATGTTCATGCCGATCACCGACAGCCAGAAATGCCACTTGCCGAGCGTCTCGTCGTACATGTGCCCGGTCCATTTCGGCAGCCAGTAATAGATGCCGGAGAAGATCGCGAACAGCGCACCGGAAACCAGCACGTAGTGGAAGTGCGCCACCACGTAGTAGGTGTCGTGCAGCTGGATGTCGACTGGCGCGATCGCCAGCACCAGGCCGGAGAAACCGCCGATGGTGAACAGGCAGACAAAGGCGATGGCGAAGAGCATCGGCGTCTCGAAGGTCATCGAGCCCCTCCACATCGTCGCCACCCAGTTGAATACCTTCACCCCGGTCGGCACCGCGATCAGCATGGTCGAAAACATGAAGAACAGCTGCGCCGCCACCGGCATGCCGACGGTGAACATGTGGTGCGCCCAGACGATGAACGACAGGATCGCGATGGAGGCTGTCGCATAGACCATCGACGCATAGCCGAACAGCGGCTTGCGGGCGAAGGTCGGAATCACCTGAGAAACGATGCCGAATGCCGGCAGGATCAGGATGTAGACCTCGGGGTGGGCGAAGAACCAGAAAATGTGTTGAAACATCACCGGGTCACCGCCGCCGGCAGCGTTGAAGAAGTGCGTGCCGAAGTTGCGGTCGGTCAGCAGCATGGTCACCGCACCCGCCAGCACCGGCATCGTGGCGATCAGCAGATAAGCGGTGATCAGCCAGGTCCACACGAACAGCGGCATCTTCATCAGCGTCAGGCCGGGGGCGCGCATGTTGAGGATGGTGGTAATGATGTTGATCGAACCCATGATCGACGACAGGCCCATGATGTGCACAGCCAGGATCGTCAGGTCGTAGGAAATGCCGCCCTGGATGAACAGCGGCGGGTACATGGTCCAGCCACCGGCGACCGCGCCACCGGGCAGGAAGAACGACGCCATCAGCAGCAGGCCGGCCACCGGCAGGATCCAGAACGCCCAGTTGTTCATGCGCGGGAAGGCCATGTCGGGCGCGCCCAGCATCAGCGGCACCTGCCAGTTGGCGAAGCCGGAGAAGGCCGGCATGATCACGCCAAAAATCATGATCAGCCCGTGCATCGTGGTGAGCTGGTTGAAGAAGTCCGGGTTAGTCAGCTGCAGGCCGGGCTGGAACAGTTCGGCGCGGATCAGCAGCGCCATGGAACCGGCCGCGAACAGCATGATGAGCGCGAACCACAGATAGAGAGAACCGATGTCCTTGTGGTTGGTGGTGGTCAGCCAGCGCATGATCCCGGTGGGATGACCGTGGCTGTGTTCGTCGTGGTGGCCGTGGGCGTGTGCAGCGTCAGACATGTTCTCTACTCTCCTCTAGGCATCGATTATTGTGCGGGGGCGCCGGCTTCGGACTCGGCGCCGCTGCGCAGGGCAGCGATTTCGACCGGCTGCACCATGTCGCCCGACTTGTTGTCCCAGGCATTGCGCTGATAGGTCACGACGGCAGCGAGGTCGGCGTCGGACAGCTGGCCGGCGAAGGCCGACATCGCCGTGCCTGCGACGCCATTCATCACCAGGCTGGCGTGATCCGCGATCGGCCCGCTGGCCACCTTGGAGCCGTTGATGGCTGGGAAGGCACCGGGGATCCCGGCGCCGTTTGCCTGGTGGCAGGCGGCGCAGTTGGCCAGATAGACCTGCTCGCCACGCGCCATCATTTCACCCAGCTCGTAAGTCTTGCTGTCATCGGCAGCGGCCACCTGCGCGGCACCCTTCTTGCCCGCCACCCAGGCCGCGTAATCCTCTTCCGAGACCACTTCGACCACGATCGGCATGAACCCATGGTCCTTGCCGCACAGCTCCACGCACTGGCCGCGATAGGTGCCGATCTTGTCCGCCTTGAACCAGCTGTCGCGAATAAAGCCGGGAATCGCATCCTGATTGGCGCCAATGGCCGGCACCCACCATGAATGCAGCACGTCTTTGGCGGTGATCAGCAGGCGCACCCG
>JBAPWR010000474.1:0-4665 GCA_049283775.1 Thiobacillus sp. | reverse complement strand
ATCTGTTCCTCAGTCCGGTGTCGTCGGACTTCGGTCTCGGGGTGGGGCTATATCAGGCCGCCCGGCAGGCGGCACGTTCAGGCTACCGGCTGGAACTGGTGAGCAACCGGCTCGGGCAGGTGAGTTTTCGGCTGCAGGCTACGGACAGCCGCCGGCAGGACATACACGGCTCCTGAGCAGGCTGTCGGAAACCCAAACGACAAGATCGTCGAACTCTCCGCCGGCAGCGTCGGCGGTGGCGGGGACGTGACTGACGAAATTGACGTCGGCGTCGGTGTTTTCCAGCTCGTCGGCACCGCTCGGCGCTGCCAGGGTGTTGCCGCTGGCACTGCGCGCGCCTCGGCCGTTCGGGCCGTGTGAAACCAGCACCACCGGGACATTGCTCGCCACATCGACCGTCGCGCAGCCGCCGCTGCTGCAGACTTGAAGATTGCCGATATCGGTATTGGAAAAACCTGCGGATCCATCTGAAAAAGCAGCTGTGACGCGGTAGCGCAGACGATTGCCCCAGGCATCCTGGCTGGCCGTTCCCATCGTCACCCAGGGAAACAGACCTTCTTCGCTGGCGCAGATTCCAGCGGCATCGCGATTTTCTATGCCGTCACCGACTGTGTCGGGACAGGGCAGATACGGCTGGCCTGCAATCTGATGAGTCATTGCAAAACCCATGATCGCTTCCCGTGCCTCTTCCATGGTCTGTCGTGTTTCGGCTACTCGCCGCGCCTGGATCTGCGCCGACAGCGGCATCGCCAGCCCGCCAATCAAAAACGTGATGATGACCAGCACGATCGCCAGTTCGATCAGGGTGAAGCCACGGGCCTGATTCACGGTTTTGCTTCCTCTGAAGAGGTCTTCTCCGGGCTGGATCGAAGTATCTGATAAGGTTCGTAGACCTTGCCGTCGGCCTGGATCTGACCCGGCTTGAGGCCCTTGACGCCGCTGGCGCCGACTTGTGGGCGGCCGTTCACCCAGCTTGTGGATTTGCCATCCGAGCGAATCACCATGCCGTCGAAACGCAGCGGCGCGGGCGTGGCGGTCGGCGATGCGTGCCTGGTCTGGGTGACGTTGCGGTCGCGCGCCGCCTCGAGCTGCGCGCGCTGCTCCGGCGTGTAGAACAGGCGACCCGGATCGGTTGCCGGGTTCGCCAGGCAGGCGCCGGACAAGCCAGCCGCAGCCAGCATCAGCCCGAAGGACGTGGCCAAGCGGGTCAGGCAGGCTGGGCACCGATTCATTTTCTGGCCTCCTGTCCGCTCGCTGCCACGGTGAACCAGAGCAATTCGCACTCGGCATCGATCTCCGGCTGGTTGATCGGCTGTGGCGGAGCGTCGGAAAGCCGGCCAAGACGACAGCGGTCGACGCGGAATACCCCGGGCGCGCGGGCACGCAGCGCATCGACAAAACGCGGCAGGTCGGTTTCCACCAACAGGGGCATCTTCACCACCATGCGCGTCTGGTTGAGCGGCAGGCTGTTGGCCAGGGCGGCCGGCGCGGCGGCGCGTGGCGACAGGGTATAGCTGAGGCCGTAGAGCCGGGCATCGCGGTTGGCAAGCTGCACCGCCTCGATCCAGGCAAGCCGGTTTTCCTCGCCGACAAAACCGCGCGCAATCAGGTCATGATAGGCGTCGAGGTGCTGTGCGATCAGGCGTGCTTCGGTCTGCCCCTGCTGCTGTCTGGCTCGCGCCGCATTGAATGCGGTCTGCTGCTGTTGCACTGCGGAACGGGCCTCTGACTCCTGCTTGCTGCTCCAGAAAATCCCCGCGGCCGACAACATCACCGCCACGAGCAGCAGGAGCATCGATCCTTTCAGGGAGGCGATCGGCGGCCGCATCATGATGAAGTCCGCAACTGCAGGCTGAGGGTGAAACGCGATTCCTCGGGCGCAATCTCGCCCAGTGTCTTGCCGCTCAGGGTGGCAGTGGGAGCGGTGTTGACCGGGCTGGAGACACGCTCGACTGCTGCGACACCCGGGGTTGCAGCCAGCTGGGCGACCAGATTGTCGATGCGGGCCATGGCGGCACGATAGTTGCCGTCGAAATCTGCGAGGCGCGCATCGAGCGTGACTTCTGCCATGCCCTCTGCCGACTCCTGCAGCGTCAAGGACTTGACCACGACTTGCGGATGGACGGTCAGCGCCTGCCCCAGCGGCATGAACAGCGCGTTGAAATCAAGTGGCGCTCGACTCAGCTGGGTTGCCAGGGCGAGGGTCGGGCCGAGTTCGTCGGGGCGTGCGGCGAGCGCTGGGAAGTCCTTTACGATGGCGGCATGACGCAGCTCCTCGCGGCGGGTTTCCGCTTGCAGTTGGACTGCCTCTTCATGCAGCCCCTGAGCGTTCAGCCAGTTGGCTGCGCTGATGGTGAGCCCTGCGGCGGCGATTACGCCTGCGGCCATGTTCAGCCCTTGTCGCCAACGAAACTCGGAATGGCGTCGCAACAGTTCGTGTGGCGCCAGATTGAGTTGCAGGGATTCTCCCGCGATCGCGGCGAGCGGGGCGATTTCCGGGGTGGCAGCGAGAAAGTCCTCGGGAATGCGCAGTGCGCGGGTCAGGCTGTGCAAATCGACGAGCCGCGCGCTGAATGCCGGATCGGCATTGAGTGCCGACTGCGCACTGTCGAGTTGTCCGCTCGCGTCCAGCAGCAGAACATGCAAACGGGCCTCGCGCGGCAGGATGCGCTGGCCGGTGAGGTAAAGCTGGGTCTTGGCGATCTCGTCGGCTGCATTGACCGTTAACGGGTTCGGAGTGTCGGCGCTGATCAGGCGGGAAAAGCGCAGCAGGCCGTCGTGGTAATAAGACAGCCGCAAGCCGTTGCCGAAGCGACAGGCGAGCAGCACGTGCTGCTCGGGTACCTTCAGGCGCGCGAGCAGATGCTGGCAGGCCATGGCCATCGGCGTGATGCCATAAAGCGGCACCTGCTCGCGATGCAGCAGGGTGATCCACGGCACCAGCCAGTCGCCATCGGTCAGGGTCGCCAGCAGATAGCGGTCGTCGCGGCGACCGAGCTTTTCCCGAGTCTGTCGCCACGAGCCGGTAAAGCGGGCATTGCGAAACACCTGCTTGAGCTTGCGTTCCAGCAGTTCATCGCGCGCGCGCCCCTGGACATGCGGCAGGATCTCGCTGCGGTAATCCTCGTCGACGGTGTCGGCCACCAGCAGAACAGGCAGGTTGGCATGGCCGAGCAACAGTTGGCGAAATGCCGTCAGTCCGGCCTCGCTGGCGGAATATTCGCCGAGCCAGTGCATGTTGCCGGGGCGCCAGTCGAGTACGCCGATCTGGCGTGGTGTGGCGAGCAGGATCAGGCGGCGATCGAACATCACAGCGGCAGGTTCCCGATCAGGTCGTATACCGGCAGCAGCACCGACACCAAGATGCCGCCGAGCAGCAGGCCGAGGATGGCGGTAAGCATCGGTTCCAGCACCCGAAGACCATTCTCGATCGACTCCAGCACTTCGCGGTTGTAAAAGAAGGTGACGTTTTCAAGTGCTTCGTCGAGCGCGCCGGTGGTCTCGCCGACGCGCAGCATGCGGATCACCAGCGGCGGGAACAGCGACATGGACTGGAAGCTTTCGGACAGGCCGCGGCCGTCGGCGATCTGCTGGCTGGCGCGGCGGATGCCGCGGGCGATCACGCGGTTGCCGGCGACCATTTCGCCGGCGCGCAGGGCGTCGAGCACGGTGACGCCGGAACGGTACATCATCGCCAGGGTGTTGGCGAAGCGCGACAACACGATCTTCTGCATGATAGGGCCGATGACCGGCAGGCGCAGCTGGGTGCGATCCCACCACTCCTTGCCGGATTCGCTGCGGCGTACCCATAGGGGCAGACCGACACCCAGGCTCAGCACCAGCAGCAGGCCGATCAGCCAGTAACTGCGTATCGCCTCGGATACCGCCATCAGGATCAGCGTCGGCAAAGGCAGGACCACGCCAAGGGTGGCGACCAGAGACAGCACCTGGGGCACCAGATAGATCAGCAGGAACAGGATGGCCACGCCGACCACCGCCAGCACCAGCGCGGGATAGATCATCAGGCGCTTGGCCTTGGCCGCGACCTCTTCCTGCCATTTCAGCGATTCGCCAAGGCGCTCGAACACCTCGTCCAGCAGCCCCGTCTGCTCGCCGGCGCGGATGCTGTGAACGAAGACCGCGCCGAACACGGCAGGGTGGGCGGCGAGTGCCTGAGACAGCACCTTGCCTCCTTCGAGGTCTTCGAGCAGTGCAGTCAGGACATCGCGGAAACCACGTTTTTCCATCGAGTCGCGCAAATCACGCAGGCCGTCCAGCAGCGGAATGCCGGCGCGGGTGATATAGCGCATGTGGATGCAGAAGGTCACCAGGTCGCGCCGCGTGACGCGCTCGCGGCCGCTCGGTGCGTACTGGCGCGATAGTTCGGCCAGGGTTATGAGGTCCAGCCCCATGCGCTTGAGGCGCAGTTCGAGATCAACGTCGTTGACCGCCGACAGCGTGCCCTTGACGGTGCGGCCGGTCTGGTCGATGGCGCGGTAGTCGAAGAAAGGCATGCTTAGGGGGCCTTCCTCGTTTGTGGGTTTGCTTTGTGGTCCCTGGTGTTGCTGGGTGTCGGAATGAGCGCGACGGCTTCGCTTTTCGCCTGAGGGTGAGTGTCTTTCTTTTGTGTGGCCAAAAGAAAGTCACGAAAGAAAAGGCCACCCC
>JBAPWR010000473.1:0-5947 GCA_049283775.1 Thiobacillus sp. | reverse complement strand
CGCTGAAGTAGGGGTTTTCCGGGAAGGACGCGGTCGAAAGATTTTTAACCGCAAAGGACGCGAAGGTACGCAAAGGAAAAACAAGAAAGAACGGGATACGGGTCTTTGTGTTTTTGAATCCCTTGGCGGCCCTTCGCGTCCTTTGCGGTCAATTTTTTTAGACTGTCACCCCAGCAGCCGCGTCATCGCCTCGCGGTATTTTTCTGCGGTCTTGGCGACGATGTCGGGCGGCAGTTCGGGGCCCGGCGCCTGTTTGTTCCAGCCGCTGGACTCGAGCCAGTCGCGGACGAACTGCTTGTCGAAGCTGGGGGGATTGGCGCCCGGCTGGTACTGGTCGGCGGGCCAGAAGCGCGATGAATCGGGAGTCAGGGCCTCGTCGATCCACACCAGCTTGCCGGCTTCGTCGAGGCCGAACTCGAACTTGGTGTCGGCGATGATGATGCCGCGTGTGAGCGCATACTCCGCCGCAGATTTATACAGGGCGAGGCTGACGTCGCGCACCTGGGTGGCGAGATCGGCGCCGATCAGTTCGGCCATTTGCTGGAAATCGATGTTCTCGTCGTGCGCACCGACCGCCGCCTTGGTCGACGGAGTGAAGATCGGTTCGGGCAGGCGGTCGGCCTGCACGAGGCCAGCGGGCAGGGCGATGCCGCACACCGACTGGCGCGACTGGTATTCCTTCCAGCCCGATCCGACCAGGTAGCCGCGCACGATCGCCTCGACCGGCAGCGCCTTCAATTTCCTCACCACGATGGCGCGCCCGGCGACCTGGTCGCGCTCGCTGTCGGCGACCACCGACTCCGGGGCGATGTCGAGCGCCTGGCTCGGCACGATGGATTTGAGCTTGTCGAACCAGAAGGCCGAGACTTTGGTCAGCACCTCGCCCTTGCCGGGGATCGGCGTCGGCATCACGACGTCGAAGGCGGAGAGCCGGTCGGTGGTGACGATCAGCAGCTTGTCGTCGCCGACGGCGTAGATGTCGCGGACCTTGCCGCGATGCACCAGCGGCAGGGAGGCAATACGGGATTCGAGCAGCGGCTCAGACATGGCGGAAGAAGCAGAATTGGAGCAGGCGGCATTATATCCGCCGGTAAAGAAGTCGCTGTTTTCGTAGGCGCAGCGCAACTCGCGCAGCGCCACCAGCAGCACTGCCGCCAGAGGTACCGCCAGCAGCACGCCGACGAAGCCGAACAGCTGGCCGAAAGCGGCCAGCGCGAAGATCACCGCCACCGGGTGCAGGCCGACGCGCTCGCCGACCAGACGCGGGGTGATGAAATAGCTTTCCAGCAACTGGCCGAACAGGTAGACGCCGGAGACCCAGGCGATGCCGGTCCAGTCGGGAAACTGCAGCAGCGCGACCAGCAGGGCGAGGATCAGTCCCAGGCCGAAACCGAGAAAAGGCACGAAGGACAGCAGCCCGGTGATGATGCCGATCGGCAGCGCGTAATCCAGCCCGACCGCCCACAGTCCCACCGAGTAATACAGCGACAGGCTGAGGATGACCGCCATCTGCCCGCGCATGAATTCGCCGATCACCGCGTCCATCGAGCGCGCCACGCGCAGCACGACGGGCTGCCATGGGCGCGGCGCCAGGTTGCCGATGCGCTGCATCATGACGTCCCAGTCCTTCAGCAGGTAGAACATCACCACCGGAATGAGCAGCAGGTTGGCGAGCACGCTGACGATCGCCAGGGCGCCGGTCTTCAGGCTCGGCAGCCATTGCGTGCCTTCCTCCGCCGCCTTCTCGGCGATCCAGGTCTTCAGCACGTCGAGGTTGGGATCGATGCGGATGCCGAGCGTCTGTTCGATCCAGGGCAGCAGGCGGGTATGCAGCATGTCGAGCGCGGCCGGCAGGCGCGCCGACATCTGCGCGAACTGGCCCTGGAACAGCGGCAGCGCGATCAGCAGCAGGCCCAGCACGATCAGGCCGGCAAAAAAGATCACCGCGATGGTGGCGAGTCCGCGCGGCAATCCGCGTGTCGTCAGGCGGTCGACCAGCGGATCGAAGATGTAGGCGAGCAGGGCGCCGGCGAGGAAGGGCGTGAGGATGGGACCGAGCGCATAGACCAGCCAGCCGCTCGCCAGCAGGAAAACGAGGATGTACCAGGGCAGTCTCAGCTGCGCCAAGTTTTGGCGGCGATCGGTCGGCATAGACGCTAAAATAGCGCACTTTTCCAGATTGCGGAGCCGGTCTTGTCTTCCATTTCCTACAAAGATGCCGGGGTCGATATCGATGCCGGAGACGCGCTGGTCGAGCGCATCAAGCCGCTCGCCAAACGCACCATGCGTCCCGAAGTGCTGGCGGGAATCGGCGGCTTCGGTGCGCTGATCGAGATCTCCAAAAAATACCAGGAGCCGGTGCTGGTGTCCGGCACCGACGGCGTCGGCACCAAGCTCAGGCTCGCCTTCGAGCTCAACCGCCACGACACGGTCGGCATCGACCTGGTGGCGATGAGCGTCAATGACATCCTGGTGCAGGGCGCCGAGCCGATCTTCTTCCTCGACTATTTCGCCACCGGCAAGCTCACTCTCGACACCGCCGAAGCGGTGATCGCCGGCATTGCCAACGGCTGCGAACAGGCCGGCTGCGCGCTGATCGGCGGCGAGACGGCAGAAATGCCGGGCATGTATCCCGAAGGTGAATACGACCTCGCCGGCTTCGCTGTCGGCGTGGTGGAAAAATCGAAAATCATCGGCGGCCAGTCCATCGCCCCCGGCGACGTGGTGCTCGGGCTGGCATCCTCCGGCGCGCACTCCAACGGCTACTCGCTGATCCGCAAACTGATCGACGTTTCCGGCATCGGCCTCAAGTCCGACTTCCACGGCAAACCCTTCGCCGACGTGGTGATGGCACCGACGCGCATCTACGTCAAGCCGATGCTGGCGCTGATGCAGCAGATCGCGGTCAAGGGCATGGCCCACATCACCGGCGGCGGCATCACCGGCAACCTGCCGCGCTGCCTGCCGGAGAACGTCGCCGCGCGCGTCGACCAGGCGAGCTGGACGCGTCCGCCGCTGTTCGACTGGCTGCAAAAGGCCGGTAACGTCGAGCCGGAGGAAATGCTGCGCACCTTCAACTGCGGCATCGGGCTCGCCGTCGTGGTGGCGGCGGCCGATGCGGCGGCGGCGATGGCGCAGCTGCAGGCGAGCGGCGAGACGGTGTGGCAGATCGGCGAGATCGTCGCACGTCCCGAGGGCGCGGAGCAGGTTGTTTATTCCTGAACTGCAAAGGCTTTCACCGCGAAGTACGCGAATACCCAACAGGGCATAAAGGGTGCGAAAAGAATGCATCGCACGCTGCGCTCCGCGTGTTCTTGGATAAGCTGATTGAGTTGGGCCGTTCGCCCTGGGCCCTTCGGCTGCGCTCAGGAGAGCCTTGTCGAAGGGCTGACCAGGAACCGAACAAAGCATTACTAAGCTAACGATTCTGGGATTTCTTCGTGAAGCGCATCGTTGTCCTGATTTCCGGCCGCGGCAGTAATTTCCAGGCCATTGCCGAAGCGAATCTGCCGGTCGAGATCGCCGCCGTCATCAGCAACCGGCCCAATGCCGCCGGCCTCGACTACGCGCGGTCGCGCGGCATCCCGGCGGTCGCACTCGATCACACGACCTATCCCGACCGCGAGGCGTTCGATGCTGCGCTCGCCGCCGAGATCGAACGCCACGCGCCCGACCTGATCGTGCTGGCGGGCTACATGCGCATCCTCACCGTCGGCTTCATCCAGCGCTTCGAAGGCCGCATGCTCAACATCCATCCGTCGCTGCTGCCGATGTTCCCCGGCCTCAAGACCCACGAGCGCGCCCTGGCCGAAGGCATCAAGATCCACGGCTGCAGCGTGCACTTCGTCACCGCCGACCTCGACCACGGCCCGATCGTCATCCAGGCCGCGGTGCCGGTGCTGGCCGACGACACACCGGACACCCTGGCTGCGCGCGTGCTGCAGCAGGAGCACCGGATTTACCCGCAGGCGATCCGCTGGTTCGCCGAGGGGCGGCTGCTGATCAATGACGGGCACGTAAACTTGCTGGGCGATCAGGCGTCACAGTCTGTGTTTCCATCAGGAACCTAAGCATGTTCAGAATCCTTTTGCTGGCCCTGTTCGGCGCAGCACTTTTCAGCGCGGCGGCGCAGGCGGCACCCGACCGCATCAGCCTCGAATACGAGGTCCTTCGCAACGGCCTCAGGCTCGGCACGGTCACCGACACCTTCAGCCGCGACGGCAACCAGTATCTGCTGGTCAGCGAGACGCGCGCCGCCGATGGTTTCAGGATTTTCATGCCCGGCACGGTGCGCTTCGAAAGCCGCGGCAACGTCACCCCTGAAGGCCTGCAGCCGCTGCTGTTTCAGCACATCCGCAGCGATGCGCCGAACAAGCTGGCGACCGCCACCTTCGACTGGGACAAGCATCAGGTCCGCCATCAGTACAAGGGCAAATCGAAGCTGCACGAAAACCTGCTGGCCGGCAGCCAGGACCAGTTGTCGGTGCTCTACCAGTTCGCCTTCATGTCGCCGCTGCCGGCCGAATACGAACTGGAGGTGGCGAGCGGCAAGAGCATCAAGAAGCATCGCTACCTCGGCAGTGACGGCGGCGTCATCGCCACGCCGGCAGGGCCGTTCGCCACCCGGCTCTACCAGCGCGTCGGCCATGCCGCGGACGACAAATCGGTGAGCGTCTGGATCGCCCCGGCGCGCCACAACTTGCCGGTGCAGGTCAGCATCTCCCAGGACGGCGTCACCGTCGAGCAACGCCTGCTGCGTTATCGCATAGGGGAATAGGGCGGGTGCGGGGGCGGCGCAAACTCATCCCGATCGCCGCTGCAGTCAGCCTGTCGCTGCTGCTGCATGTCCTGTTGCTGACCGGGTTCGATATCGAGCTGGCGAAGCTGCAGGCCCTGTCCGAGCCGCCGCCGATCGAGGCGCGCCTGGTCCGGGTCGAACCGGCTCCGCCGCCGCCCCCGGCAATTCGCCGAACCCTGCCGAAGCCTGAACCGGCCGTCCCGCCTCCGCCTGAAGTCGAGGCGGAGCCCGAACCGGTCGAGGCCGCCGTGCCCGAATTGCCGGACGAGGTCCCCGTCGATCAGCAAGTCCCTGCCGCCACGCCTGCCGTCGCCGAACAAGCGTCTGCCGAGACGGTCACCGCGGTTCCGCTCAACCACCTGCCCGACCGCATCGAGATCATCTACGACATCAGCTATGGCTGGGCTTCGGGCCAACAGACGCTGAACTGGGTCGTGGCTGACGGGCGCTACACCATCAGCAGCGTGGCCGGGGCGACCGGACTGACGCGGATGTTGTATGACGGCCAGTTGATCCAGACCAGCCAGGGCCGCGTCACCGCCGCCGGCCTGCAGCCCGAAGCCTTCTGGGACCAGCGCGGCAAGAAGCGCAGCAGCGGGCGCTTCGATTTCGACAATCGCCGCCTGGCCGTGTCGCGCGGCAACAGCGTCAAGACCGTGCCCTTGCCGGACGACGCGCAGGACTCGCAAAGCCTGCTGTTCCATTTCGCCCTGCATGCGCCGCACCTCGACGCCGACGGTTATCACGTCTTCGACGGCAGGAAGCTGCGTCCCTACTATTTCGTGTTGCGCGGCGAAGAGACCCTCGATACTCCCCTCGGTCCGCTGCGGACCCTGCATCTGGAACGGGCGCAAGCCCCCGAAGACCGACGCTTCGAAGTCTGGCTCGCCGTCGACCTGCACTACCTGCCGGTGCGCGTGCTGCGTCCCGAGGACGGCGGCATGGATGGCGAGCTGCTGATTCGCTCGATTTCGTATCCGCGTTAGGGATCTGCATCTGTGGGAGGGCCGCCTTTCTGCCCGGCCCGATACGGTGTTTGGTCCGCTGCGGTCGGTTCATCTGGGCAAGGCGCTGCTTGTTATTCATCGCCGGCTTGCTGCTATTGTTCCAAGCAAACATTCCTATAGGCGAGCCCCATGGAAATAGTGA
>JBAPWR010000472.1:0-11899 GCA_049283775.1 Thiobacillus sp. | reverse complement strand
TTCTTGGTTTCGTCGTAGAGCATTTTCCAGCGGTTGTAGAGACAGTCGCTGACCTTGCGCATCCCTGCGTCGAAGTAGGAGTTGTGAAGATCGCCGATCGTGCGCGTAAAAGACTCCATCTGCTCGAGAAGATTGTGGGGATAGCCTTGCCGGTTGGGGTCGGCGTATTTCACCATTTCGCGCTTGACCGCGCGCAGGAAGACTTTCTGACCCTCGGTCAGGTCGGACTCGGTGCGGGGCGTCCCGCCGTAGTTCATGACATCGTTGACGTAATCCCTGAGTCGCTGACCAAAATCGAAGTTGGCGTAATCGACTTTCTGCATAACTCCTCCGTTTACCACGTTTACTCGGTTGAAAGGCCGCTCCAGACTGGGCACGGCTTCGGCGCGTATCCTGACGCGCCGACTCGGGACTGTCCAGCCTGAACCCCGGCGCGCCCGCGGATTATTTTCTAAGCCCTTGAATCCAGCGGGAATAAATTTTGTCCGCCAGGGCGTGCAGTTGCTGCACCCGGCTGACCATGTCCGCCTGCATTTCTGCCGCTGACTGAACGCCTGGGCCAGGGCTGGAAGCGATTTCGTCCGCACCGCTGGCGCACCAGGCTGCGATAAGTTCGGGCGTCATCTCGACGTGGCACTGCATGCCGATATGCAGGTCGTTGAGGACAAAGGCCTGGTTTCGGCAGAGGGCGCTATCGAGAATGCGGGCCGCTCCTGGCGGGATGGAGAAGGTCTCGCCATGCCAGTGGAAGGCCAGCAGGGGCGAGGAGGGTTCGCCCAGCCAGGCGCTGGCGGCTTCGGGATCGATTACCCGCACCTCGCCCCAGCCGATTTCCTTGGCCGGGTTGGCACCGACCACTCCGCCGAGCGCTTTGGACATCAGCTGGCCGCCGAGACAGTGGCCGATGACCGGAAGATCCTGGTCGATTGCCTGGCGTATCAGGGCGAGCTCCCGGGCGATCCAGGGGAGATCGTCATTGACGCTCATCGGTCCGCCCATCAAGCAGATGCCTGAAAAGCCGTTAAGGCTATCGGGCACTTCGTCGCCCGCGTCGATGCGAAGCAAGTGCATCGGAATGCCATGGCGTTCGAGGAAAGTGGCGAAATAGCCCGGTCCTTCGGTCGCGGAATGTCGAAATACCAGAACAGGATTCATGATGCATCTCAAGCAAAATCTCACTGCAGCTATCTTATCCGCTGGACTGTTTTCGTGCACAACTGCGCTGGCTGCTGGTGTCGCGGTGGTGGGCCTGTTCAAGGACAAGGCCATGGTCAGCATTGACGGCGGCAAGCCGCGGACGATGAGCGCCGGGCAATCGATCGGCGAAGTGAAGTTGCTCTCGGCAAACTCCGACAGTGCCCAGTTCGAGATCGACGGTCAGCGTCGTGTGCTGAGGATGGGGCAGTCGCTGGCCGGCAATGCCGGGTCCAGCCAGCGTGCCAGCGTCTCGCTCACCGCGGACGCGCGTGGCCACTTCTCCGCCGGCGGTTCGATCAACGGTTACCCGATGCACTTTCTGGTCGACACCGGCGCGACCTCGATTTCGATCAGCGCCACCGAAGCGCGGCGCCTGGGCCTCGACTACAAGGCGGGAAAAGCTGGCGCGGTCAATACCGCAGCGGGCGTGGTGCCGGCCTGGAGGGTCACCTTCAATACCGTGAAGGTCGGCAATATCACCCTTAATCAGGTGGAAGGCTTGGTGATCGAAAGCGGTCTGGGCGTCCCCTTGCTGGGAATGAGCTTTCTCAATCGCATGGAGATGAAGCGAGACGGACAGACCATGACGCTGACCCAGCGCTACTGACTTTTTTTGTGCCCTGAACGTAAGAAGGCCCGCAACTGCGGGCCTTCTTACGTTGGAGTGTTGATTACATCCGGGTCTTGTCGCGCTCGATCAATGCGTAAGCACTGTGATTGTGGATGGACGAGGAGTATGTCCCGGGAGCGTTGCCCGAGGGGCCCCGCAGGGGATCGGGCAGCGGACGGGGCAAGACTTCGAGTTCAACCCTGCCGGGTCTTGTCGCGCTCGATCAGTGCATAGGCACTGTGATTGTGGATGGACTCGAAGTTCTCCGCCTCGACCACATAGGCATCGATCAACGGTTCGGCATTCATTGCTGCGGCGACGTCACGAACGATGTCCTCGACGAACTTGGGATTGTCGTAGGCACGTTCGGTGACGTATTTCTCGTCCGGACGCTTCAACAGGCCGAAGAGTTCACACGAAGCCTGATCCTCGACCTTGCGCACCAGGTCCTCGATCCACAGGAAACCGTTGGTCCGCACGGTGACGGTGACATGCGAGCGCTGATTGTGGGCGCCGTAGTCGGAAATCTTCTTCGAGCACGGACAGAGACTGGTGACCGGGACGACGACGCGGGTGGTGTGGGTGTATTCGCCCTTCTCGATGGCGCCGATCAGGGTCACTTCGTAATCCAGCAAGCTTTGAACGCCGGAGATCGGCGCGGTCTTGTTGACGAAGTAGGGAAAGGTCATCTCGATGTGGCCGGACTCGGCCTCGAGGCGCTCGACCATATGGCGCAGCATGCCGTCGAAATTCTCGACCGAGATCTCCCGCTCGCGGGTGTTGAGGATTTCGATGAAACGCGACATGTGCGTGCCCTTGAAATTATGCGGCAGGTACACGTACATATTGAAGGTGGCAACGGTGTGCTGGACGCCATCGTTCTTGTCGGCCACGCGAACCGGGTGGCGAATGCTTTTGATCCCAACCTTGTTGATGGCGATCTGGCGGGTATCGGCCGAACTTTGCACGTCCGGCATGCAAACGGCAGTGTCGCAAATCTGGTTCATGGCAGCTCCTGATGTCGGTTACAGTTTAGACTCAGTATAAACTGCAAAAATAGTTGAGTAAACTACTCGGGTAATAGGGTTAAAGCCTCGCGCACCCGTGCTTCTATCCCTGCCGCATCAAGACCGCAGTCGGCCAGCATTTTTGCCGGGTCGCCGTGTTCGATGAAGCGGTCGGGCAAGCCCAGATGGACGACCGGCACGTACAAGCCGAGTTCCGCAAGCGCCTCGGCGACCGCCGCACCGGCACCACCCGCAATGGCGTTTTCCTCCAAGGTCACCAGCAGGCGATGGCCTTCGGCGAATTCCTTCAATAACTCGAGGTCGAGCGGCTTGACGAAGCGCATGTCGGCAACGCTGGCGTCGAGCGACTCGGCGGCCTTCAGCGCAGGAGCGACGAGGCTGCCGAAGGCCACCAATGCGATGTCGCGGCCACGCCGCCGCTGAACGCCCTTGCCGATTTCGAGCGGCGCGAGGCCCGGTTCGATCGCGGCACCGCAGCCGCTGCCGCGCGGGTAGCGCACGGCCGAGGGGCCGTCGTGGAGGAAGGCGGTGGTCAGCAGGCGCCGGCATTCGTTTTCGTCCGAAGGGGCGGCGATCAGCATGTTGGGCACGCAGCGCAGGAAGGACAGGTCGAAGCTGCCGGCGTGGGTCGGTCCGTCGGCGCCTACCAGGCCGGCACGGTCGATGGCCAGCATCACCGGCAGATCCTGCAGGGCAATGTCGTGGATCAACTGGTCGTAGGCGCGCTGCAGAAAGGTCGAATAGATCGCGACCACCGGCTTGATGCCCTCGCAGGCCAGCCCCGCGGCGAAAGTCAGGGCGTGCTGCTCGGCGATGCCGACATCGAAGTAGCGCTGCGGGAATTGCTGGGAGAAGCGCACCAGCCCGGAGCCTTCGCGCATCGCCGGGGTGATGCCGACCAGTCGCGAATCGGCTGCAGCCATGTCGCACAGCCAGTCGCCGAAGATCTGCGTGTAGCTGGGCTTGCCGGCGGATTTCTGCGCGACCCCATCGTCCGGGTCGAAACGCGTCACGCCGTGGTACAGGCAGGGATTGGCTTCCGCCGGCTCGTAGCCCTTGCCCTTCTTGGTGACTACATGCAGGAACTGCGGACCCGGCAATTGCCGGATGTTGTTGAGGGTTTCCAGCAGCACGTCGAGGTCGTGGCCGTCGATGGGGCCGATGTAGTTGAAGCCGAATTCCTCGAACAGCGTACCCGGGATGACCATGCCCTTCATGTGCTCCTCGGCGCGCTTGGCCAGTTCCTTTATGGGGGGCATCGCGGCCAGTACCTTCTCGCTGGCACGCCGGGCTGCCGCGTAAAAGCGCCCTGACATCAGCTTGGCCAGATAATTGTTGAGCGCGCCGACATTGGGCGAAATCGACATGTCGTTGTCGTTCAGCACCACCAGCAGCGGCAGGTCGGTGGCGCCGGCGTTGTTCAGCGCCTCGAAGGCCATGCCTGCGGTCATCGCGCCATCACCGATTACCGCCACCGCGCGTTGCTTGGAGCCGGTCTGGTGAAAAGCCTCCGCCATGCCGAGTGCAGCCGAAATCGAGGTGCTTGAGTGGCCTGCGCCGAAGGCGTCGTACTCGCTTTCGGCGCGGCGCGGGAAGCCGGCGATGCCGCCGCCCTGGCGCAGACCGGTCATCGCGGCGCGGCGACCGGTGAGGATCTTGTGCGGATAGGTCTGGTGTCCGACGTCCCAGACGATGCGATCGCGCGGCGTGTCGAAGACGTAATGCAGGGCGATGGTCAGTTCCACCGTCCCCAGATTCGAAGCCAGGTGGCCGCCGGTGCTGGCGACGGATTCCACCAGAAAGTCGCGCAATTCTTTCGCTACCTGCGGCAGTTCGGCAGGCGCAAGAGCGCGCAGATCGGCGGGGGAATCGATGCGGTCGAGCAGGGGATGGGTCATCTCAAAATTTTCGTTCAACGACGAAGTCCGCCAGCTGGCGAAGACGCAGGGCAGGCTCGCCGAGGTCGATCAGTGCGGCGTAAGCGTCGGTACGCAATTCCTGCGCCAGTTCGCGGGCGCGGGCAACGCCGAGCAAGCTGACGTAGGTGGGCTTGTTGTCGGCGGCATCCTTGCCCGCGGTCTTGCCCAGTGTCGCGGTCGATGCCTCGGCGTCGAGCACGTCGTCGACCACCTGGAACGCCAGTCCGATGCATTTGGCATAGTGGTCGAGCGCACTGCCGGTGGCGCCGTTCAGCGTACCGCATTGAGCGCCCAGCTGCACCGAGGCACGGATCAGCGCGCCGGTCTTATGGATATGCATGAATTCCAGCTCGGTCAGATCGAGCGGCTTGCCGACGCTGGCCAGATCGATTGCCTGGCCGCCAGCCATGCCGCGCGATCCCGACGCCTGCGCCAGCAGGCGCATCATCTCCAGCTGGACGGCCGGGTCGTGGTTGAGCCCCGGGTGGGCGAGCGTCTCGAAGGCCAGGCTTTGCAGGGCATCGCCCACCAGTAGCGCGGTGGCTTCGTCGAACTCCACATGTACGGTCGGCTTGCCGCGGCGCAGCGCGTCATTGTCCATGGCCGGCATGTCGTCGTGCACCAGCGAGTAGGCATGAATCAGCTCGACTGCCGCTGCAGCATACTGGGCCCGATCTGCCGGGGCACCGGTGACTTCGGCTGCGGCAAAGGCCAACAGGGGGCGCACCCGCTTGCCGCCGTCGAGCACCGCATAGCGCATGGCTTCATGCAGGCGCCGGGGGGCAATCTGTGGGGATGGCAACAGCTCGCCGAGCAGTGACTCGATGCGCGCCTGACAGGCCTGGGTCCAGGCGAGAAAATCAGTCATCCGTGCTCTCGGCCTGATAGGGTTTCAGTTTGTCGTCCTCGAGGATTCTGACCTGCTGTTCCGCATCGGCCAGCTGCTGGCGGCAATACTGCAACAGTTCTGCGCCACGTTTGTAGGCGGTGAGCGAGGCTTCGAGCGGCAGCTGTCCGGATTCCATCTCGTTGACGATCGCTTCCAGTTCCGCCAGGGCTGATTCGTAATCCTTGGGCGATGAAGAAGGGCGGGGTTTGGCCATGCGTGCAGACGGTGCGGGGAAAGGGACGCTACTTTAACAAATTCGACGCATTCCTGCTTTGCCGGGCCGAGTGGTCGGTCGCCTGCGCGGCCATTGCCCATGCGGTTGACCGCCAACCGCGTAGCGCTTACCATCGCGGACTTTTGTTCGTTTGGCAATTGCTCCCATGCGCAAGAAACTCGTGGCCGGAAACTGGAAAATGCACGGCAGCCTGGCCGAAAACGCCGCCCTGCTGTCTGCGTTGAAGCCTGCTCTTGCAGGAATCGAAGCGGTTGTCTGCGTGCCGTTTCCCTACCTTGCCCAGGCTCAGGCCGAACTTGCTGGATCCTCGATTGCCTGGGGGGCGCAAAACCTCTCGGAGCATTCCAAGGGTGCCTACACCGGGGAGGTGTCTGCATCGATGCTGCGCGATTTCGGCTGCAGTTACGTCATCGTTGGTCACTCCGAGCGGCGCAGCCTGTATGGCGAGTCCGATCTTCAGGTGGCGGCAAAATTTATCGCCGCACAGGCTGGAGGCCTGGTCCCCATCCTCTGCGTGGGCGAGTCCCTGGAAGAGCGGGAAGCCGGCATTACCGAGCAGGTCGTGGCGCGCCAGCTGGATGCGGTGATCGGTGCCGCCGGCATCGGTGCGCTTGCCAACGCGATTGTTGCCTACGAACCGGTGTGGGCGATCGGCACCGGCAAGACCGCCAGCCCCGAACAGGCCCAGGCAGTGCATGCCTTCATCCGCGGCAAGATTGCCGGCCTGGATGCGGCGATCGCAGACGGACTGGTGATCCAGTACGGGGGTAGCGTTAAGGCCGCCAATGCGGCAGAATTGCTCGCCCAGCCCGATATCGATGGCGGCCTGATCGGCGGCGCATCCCTGATTGCTGACGAATTCGTCGCTATCTGTCGGGCAGCAAAGTAGTCAAGCCTAGTCATAGTCAAGAGAAACATGGAAACACTCGTCTGGATCATCCACGTCATCATCGCCATCGGCGTCATTACCCTGGTGCTGCTGCAGCATGGCAAGGGTGCCGACATGGGCGCGGCGTTCGGCAGCGGTTCGTCGGGCAGCCTGTTCGGCTCGACCGGATCGGCAAATTTCCTCAGCCGTACCACCGGTATTCTGGCCACCGCGTTTTTTCTGACCAGCCTGGCGCTGGGGTATTTTGCGCTTCAGCAGAACGAGGCCGGTAGCGTGGTCGAAAGGCAGGCGATCCCGGTGCCGGCCCAGACCGCACCGGCACAGCCCTCGGGGTCTTCTTCGAGGGTGACGGACATTCCGGAGTAACGCAGACAAAGTTTCGGGGGATGCCCCATAGCCGACGTGGTGGAATTGGTAGACACGCTATCTTGAGGGGGTAGTGACTTCGGTCGTGCGAGTTCGAGTCTCGCCGTCGGCACCATCAAATATCCTGATTGATGCATTAGTCAGGATTATCAACAAGTGATTGATTTTAAATAAGAATAAGGATTTTTTCGTCTTGACAGAGAGTGTTGCGCAACACTACACTCGCACAATAATTAATTCATAGAATCCGGCGTCGCCGGGCTCAATTGGAGGGGCGAGGTGCTGGAGAACTATCTCCCGATTCTGTTGTTCATTCTGGTCGGCCTGGCCTTCGGCGTGGTGCCTATCGTGGCTGGCGGCCTGCTGGCCCCCCATCGTCCCGACAGCGAAAAACTCTCCCCCTACGAATGCGGCTTCGAGGCTTTCGAAGACGCGCGCATGAAATTCGACGTGCGTTACTACCTCGTCGCCATTCTTTTCATCCTGTTCGACCTGGAAATTGCTTTCCTTTTCCCCTGGGCCATCGTGCTCGAAGAAATCGGCATGCCTGGCTTCGTCGCGATGATGGTGTTCCTCGGCATACTCGTGGTCGGCTTCATCTACGAGTGGATGAAGGGGGCACTGGAATGGGAGTAAGGCTTTTGAGCCGTTGGGCGAGGGGCCCCGCAGTTGCGGGGATCGACCCGGCGAAAAGGCCTGCCCGCGACGCGCAGGTGGCGGGGCATGGGCTTGGACTCTCAGAGCGGGCGAGAATCTGTCGCCAGGTAGGGGGGGCTTTATGAGCATCGAAGGCGTCCTCGAGCAGGGTTTCGTCACCACCAAGGCCGACCAGCTCATCAACTACATGCGCACCGGCTCGATGTGGCCGATGACCTTCGGTCTGGCGTGCTGCGCGGTGGAAATGATGCAGGCCGGCGCCTCGCGCTACGACCTCGACCGTTTCGGCATCGTGTTCCGCCCGAGCCCGCGTCAGTCCGACGTGATGATCGTCGCCGGCACCCTGTGCAACAAGATGGCGCCAGCGCTGCGCAAGGTCTACGACCAGATGGCCGAGCCGCGCTGGGTGATCTCCATGGGTTCCTGTGCCAACGGCGGCGGCTATTACCATTATTCCTACTCGGTGGTGCGCGGCTGCGATCGCATCGTGCCGGTCGACATCTATGTGCCGGGCTGCCCGCCTACCGCTGAAGCGCTGCTGTTCGGCATCATCCAGCTGCAGAACAAGATCAGGCGCACCAATACCATCGCCCGCTGACCCCCATGCCGCAGACCGTGGAAGCTCTCTCCTTGTCTCTTGAAAACGTGCTCGGCGACGCGTTGGTGCAGTCGTTCGTGCGTCTCGGCGAACTGACCCTGGTCGTCAAGCCGGAGCGTTATGAATCGGCGATGCGCACCTTGCGCGATCATTCCGACTGCCGCTTCGAGGAGTTGATCGACCTGTGCGGTGTCGACTACCGGGATTATGGCGACGGCGCCTGGGAGGGGCCGCGCTTCGCGGTGGTGGTGCATCTGCTTTCGCTGACGCACAACCAGCGCATACGGGTGCGTGTGTTCTGTCCCGACGACGAGTTGCCGCTGGTGGCCTCGATGGTGGACATCTGGCCGTCGGCCAACTGGTTCGAGCGCGAGGCGTTCGATCTCTATGGCATCGTGTTCGATGGCCATCCCGACCTGCGCCGCATCCTCACCGACTACGGCTTCATCGGCCACCCGTTCCGCAAGGACTTCCCGCTGTCGGGCAACGTCGAGATGCGCTACGACCCGACCCAGCAGCGGGTGATCTATCAGCCGGTGTCGATCGAGCCGCGCGAAGTCACGCCACGCATCGTCCGTGACGAAAGCTACGGGGAAGGGCGCTGATGGCCGAGATCCGCAATTACACGATGAACTTCGGCCCGCAGCACCCGGCCGCGCATGGCGTGCTGCGCCTGGTGCTGGAGCTCGACGGCGAGGTGATCCAGCGCGCCGACCCGCACATCGGCCTGCTGCATCGCGCCACCGAGAAGCTCGCCGAGCACAAGACCTTCATCCAGTCGGTGCCCTACATGGACCGCCTCGACTACGTGTCGATGATGGTCAACGAGCATGCCTACGTGATGGCGATCGAGAAGCTGCTCGGCATCGAGGTGCCCGAGCGCGCGCAGTACATCCGCGTGATGTTCGACGAGATCACCCGCATCCTCAATCACTTGCTATGGCTGGGGGCGCACGCCCTCGACGTCGGTGCGATGACGGTGTTCCTCTATGCCTTCCGCGAACGCGAGGATCTGATGGACTGCTACGAGGCGGTGTCCGGTGCGCGCATGCACGCGGCCTACTACCGTCCGGGCGGCGTCTACCGCGACCTGCCGGACAGCATGCCGCAGTACCAGGCGCAGCACACCCGCAACGCCGAAACCATGAAGTCGATGAACGCCAACCGCCAGGGTTCGCTGCTCGACTTCATCGAGGATTTCACCAAGCGCTTCCCGACCTATGTCGACGAGTACGAGACGCTGCTCACCGACAACCGTATCTGGAAGCAACGTACCGTCGGAATCGGCGTGGTTTCGCCGGAGCGCGCCAAGGCGCTCGGCTTCACCGGACCGATGCTGCGCGGCTCGGGAATCGAATGGGACCTGCGCAAGAAGCAGCCCTACGAGGTCTACGGCCGCATGGACTTCGACATTCCCGTCGGCACCAATGGCGACTGCTACGACCGCTATCTCGTGCGCATCGAGGAATTCCGCCAGTCCAACCGCATCATCAAGCAGTGCGTCGACTGGCTGCGCAAGAATCCGGGCCCCGTCATCACTGCCAACCACAAGGTGGCCCCGCCCGACCGCCTGTCGATGAAGCAGAACATGGAAGAACTGATCCACCATTTCAAGCTGTTCACCGAAGGCATGCACGTGCCGGCCGGTGAGGCCTATGCTGCGGTGGAACACCCGAAGGGCGAGTTCGGCATCTACCTGGTGTCGGACGGCGCCAACAAACCCTATCGTCTGAAAATCCGCGCGCCGGGCTATGCGCATCTGGCGGCGCTCGACGAAATGAGCCGGGGTCACATGATCGCCGACGTCGTCGCCATCATCGGCACGCAGGATATCGTTTTCGGGGAGATCGACCGCTGATGGCCAACGCTGATATGGACACCCTGCGGCTGTCGCCAGAATCCCTCGCCTTGATCGACGTCGAGGTCGCCAAGTATCCGGCCGAGCAGAAACAGTCCGCAGTGATGGCGGCATTGCGCATCGCCCAGACCGAGAAGGGCTGGCTCAGCCCCGAGTTGATCGAGTACGTCGCGCATTACCTGGAGATGCCGCCGATCGCTACCTACGAGGTCGCCACCTTCTACAACATGTACGACACCCGGCCGGTGGGGCGTCACAAGATCACCCTCTGCACCAATTTGCCGTGCGCGCTGATGGGGGCAAACGAACTCGGCGAGCACCTGAAGCAGAAGCTCGGCATCGGTTTCGGCGAGACCACCGAGGATGGCCGCTTCACCCTCAAGGAAGGCGAGTGCATGGGCGCCTGCGGCGACGCGCCGATGTGCCTGCACAACAATCACAAGATGCACACCCACCTCACCCCGGAAAAGGTGGACGAGTTGCTGGACAAGCTGAAATGAGCCTGCTGAAGCCAACTACCCAGGTCTGCAGCTGGACCCAGGCGCTCGACAATCCCGGCTCGCTGGCGACCTATGTCGCGCATGGCGGCTACCAGGCGCTGCGCCGTGTCGTCACCGAGAAGGTGTCCGGCGACGACATCATCGCCGAACTCAAGACCAGTGCGCTGCGCGGTCGTGGCGGTGCGGGCTTCCCGACCGGCCTCAAGTGGAGCTTCATGCCGCGCGCCTTCCAGGGCGACAAGTACATCGTCTGCAACAGCGACGAGGGCGAACCGGGCACCTTCAAGGACCGCGATATCCTGCGCTACAACCCGCACCAGCTGATCGAGGGCATGGCGATCGCCGGCTACGTGCTGGGAGCGAAGGTCGGCTACAACTACATCCATGGCGAGATCTTCGACTGCTACGAGATCTTCGAGGCGGCGCTCAGGGAGGCCCGCGAGGCCGGCTATCTCGGAGACAATCTGTTCGGCACCGACTTCTGCTTCCAGTTGCATGCGCATCACGGCTACGGCGCCTACATCTGCGGCGAAGAAACCGCGCTGCTCGAATCGATCGAGGGCAAGAAGGGCCAGCCGCGCTTCAAGCCGCCGTTTCCGGCCAGCTTCGGCCTCTACGGCAAGCCGACCACGATCAACAACACCGAGACGCTGGCGAGTGTGCCGTGGATCGTCCAGCATGGCGGCCAGGCCTTCCTCGAACTCGGCAAGCCGAACAACGGCGGCCCCAAGCTGTTCTCTGTGTCGGGCCACGTCAACAAGCCGGGCAATTACGAAGTGCGCCTCGGCACGCCTTTTTCCGAACTGCTGGAAATGGCCGGCGGGGTGCGCAGCGGCCACAAGCTCAAGGCGGTGATTCCCGGCGGCTCGTCGGCACCGGTGCTGCCGGCCGATATCATGATGGACTGCACCATGGACTTCGACTCCATCGCCAAGGCCGGCTCGATGCTCGGCTCGGGCGCCGTCATCGTCATGGACGAAACCGTGTGCATGGTGCGCGCACTGGAGCGGCTCTCGTATTTCTATTTCGAGGAATCCTGCGGCCAGTGCACGCCGTGCCGCGAGGGTACCGGCTGGATGTACCGCGTCATTCACCGTATCGAGCACGGGCAGGGCAGGCCCGACGACATCGATCTGCTGAACAGTGTGGCGGG
>JBAPWR010000471.1:0-2515 GCA_049283775.1 Thiobacillus sp. | reverse complement strand
AGACGTTTGCGATCTTAACTACTCTGCTTGCTCCTTGACGGTCTGCACCGGACGGCGTCCCACCTGGATCGGCAAATCCAGCGACTGATTCTTGCGGGCGACCGTCAGACGCGCTTCGTCACCCGGCTTGAGTGCTGCAATCAGGTTCAGCAGCGAGGACGAGTCGGTCACGGTGCTGCCGTTGACGGCCAGCAGGATGTCGCCCGGACGAACCCCGCCCAGGTCGGCCGGCCCGCCCTTGAGCACGCCGGCAATCAGCGCGCCTTCGGTCTTGTCGAGATTGAACGATTCGGCCAGTTCGGGCGTGAGGTCCTGCACCTCGATGCCGACCCAGCCGCGCACAACCCCGCCTTCCCGGATGATCTGCTCCATTACCTGGCGGGCGATGCTGACCGGAATCGCAAAGCCGATGCCCTGCGATCCGCCGGTGCGCGAATAGATCGCACTGTTGACGCCGACCAGGTGGCCGGCGACGTCGACCAGCGCACCGCCGGAGTTGCCCGGGTTGATGGCGGCATCGGTCTGGATGAAGTTCTCGAACGTGTTGATCCCGAGATGGGTGCGGCCGAGCGCGCTGACGATGCCTGCGGTAACCGTCTGGCCGACGCCGAACGGATTGCCGACCGCCAGCACCCAGTCGCCGATCTTGAGGGTGTCGGACTGGGCAAAGGTGATCGCAGGCAGAGCATTGGCAGAGATCTTGAGCACCGCCAGATCGGTTTCGGGATCGGTGCCGACGACGCGTGCTGGCAGCGTCTGGCCGTTTTCGAGGGCGACCTGGATTTCGTCTGCCGCCTCGATCACATGATGGTTGGTCAGGATGTAGCCATTCTGGCTGACGATGACCCCGGAACCGAGGTTGGATGCCTGGCGCGGCCGCTCGTCGAGACGGTCGCCGAAGAAATAGCGGAATATGGGGTCGTTGAGCGCAGGGTGGCTGTCGCTCGGCATTTTTTGCTGGGTGAAGATGTTGACGACCGAGGGAATGACCCTTTGCGCGGCAGGTGCGAACGATTCGGTCAGGGAGATTTCGCCGCGCGGAGTGTGGGCCTGATTGATGGTCAGGTCGGGCAGGGGCTGCATGCGCAGGATATCCGGCCTGAACAGGGCGACGATGAACAATACGCCGAGTGCGATGGTGGTCGACTGGGCGAACAACAGCCAGAATTTGCGCATATTCAATTAGAAAAACAGAGACTTGGGCAGATTTTTGCCGAGTTGATTATATCCCACGGAAACAAGGGCATCGCGGCGCTGCGCACGCATATTTGGCTGTCCGGGCTTCCGGTGCGGGTATTAAATTGGATAGAATGCCGGTTTTGTTTAATCACGTTCAGGTCAAGCACAAGATGAACCAGGCAGTGGATCGGAGCAAACGAAAATTCCTGATCGCGGCCACGTCAGCAGTGGGTGGCGTGGCAGTGGCAGGGGTTGCGGTGCCATTCGTGGCCAGCATGTTGCCAAGTGCGCGCGCCAAGGCAGCAGGCGCGCCGGTCGAGGTCGATATCAGCAAGGTCGAACTCGGCATGCTGCTGGCGGTCGAGTGGCGCGGCAAACCGGTCTGGGTGGTCAACCGCACCCCGGAAATGCTCGAACTGCTCGGCAAACATGATGACCGCTTGAGCGATCCCAACAGCGACCAGCCGCAGCAGCCTGATTACGCCAAGAATCCGACCCGCTCGATCAAGCCGGAGATTCTGGTGGCCGTCGGTATCTGCACCCACCTCGGCTGTTCCCCCACCTATCGCCGCGAGATCGGCGCCGCTGATCTTGGCGCTGACTGGCCGGGCGGCTTTTTCTGCCCCTGTCACGGTTCGGCATTCGATCTGGCCGGACGCGTTTTTGCCGGCGTGCCCGCACCGGTCAATCTGGTGATTCCCCCACATCAGTATCTGAGCGATGACGTGCTGTTGGTCGGACTGGATTCCGGCGCAATCAAAACCCAGAGGGGAGTCGACAAATGAGCGCGATGCAGAAACTGATGGGCTGGGTCGACGACCGGTTCCCGCTCACCGCCACCTACAAGGCGCACCTGTCCGAATACTACGCACCGAAGAACTTCAACTTCTGGTATTTCTTCGGCTCGCTGGCGCTGCTGGTGCTGGTGCTGCAGATCGTCACCGGCATTTTCCTCACCATGAACTACAAGCCCGACGCGGCGCTCGCCTTCGCGTCGGTCGAGTACATCATGCGCGACGTCGAATGGGGCTGGCTGATCCGCTACATGCACTCCACCGGCGCGTCGATGTTCTTCGTCGTCGTCTACCTGCACATGTTCCGCGGCCTGATGTACGGTTCCTACCGCAAGCCTCGCGAGCTGATCTGGATCTTCGGCGTGCTGATCTATCTGGCACTGATGGCCGAAGCCTTCCTTGGCTATCTGCTGCCGTGGGGCCAGATGTCCTTCTGGGGCGCCCAGGTGATCGTCAACCTGTTCGCCGCCGTGCCCTTCATCGGTGAGGACCTGTCGATCTGGATTCGCGGCGACTACGTGATTTCCGATGCCACCCTCAAC
>JBAPWR010000470.1:0-3561 GCA_049283775.1 Thiobacillus sp. | reverse complement strand
CGCCTGCGCCGCTGGCCGGGCTGAAGCGGAGCGGCTGGGCCAGCCAGGGCAGATCGAGCAAGTCTTCGCCATGCCACTCGACCGCATCGGCTGATCCCTGGGCGGCATGCGGGACCAGGCAGGCCTGGCCGCGAAACCGGTGCAGTTCGACCTCGCCGAGATTGACGCAAACCTGCGCATCCCGGCCGGCATCGAGGAGTTGCCGCAGGCCCTGCTCGAGCCGCCTCTCGTTCGGCAGGCGATGGCCCTGGGCGGCGATGAAATGGCGCAGCAGATTGCGCTGCCGCGCCGGGCTCAGGCGCGCCAGCGCAAGACAATCGAGACCGCCGTCGCTGACCGCCGCGGCTGCATCGATCGCTGCCAGGTCGTCGAGCAACTCGGCGGCTTCGCCCTGCAGGGCGGCCGCGCGCGCCAGCGTCACCGCATATCCGGGAAAGTGCCGCGCCAGCTGCGGGAGCAATTCATTGCGCAGCGCATTGCGGCGATAGCGTGGATCGAGATTGCTTTCGTCCTCCACCCAGCGCAGCCGATGCTGTTCCGCATAGGCCCGGATGTCGGCCCGCGTCACCCCGAGCAGAGGACGCAACTGGGCGGCCTTCCAGCCGGGCGGCTGATGCCAGGGTGCCATCGCCGCCAACCCCTTCGGGCCGGCGCCGCGCAGCAGCTGCAGCAGCAGGGTTTCGGCCTGGTCGTCCTGATGATGGGCGGTGAGCAGCGCGTCGGCCTCGATCGTGGCGAACACCCGGCGGCGCGCAGTTCGGGCAGCTGCCTCGATGCCGGCAGGATCGTCGCGCGCGACGTCAACTCGCTGCAGGTCGAACGGCACGTCATGCTCGGCGCACAGGCTGCGGCAAAACTCGCCCCAGTGCTCGGCCTTGTCTGACAGGCCGTGATGCACGTGGACGCAACCGAAGCGGAAGCCGAGGCTGGGCTGACAGGCGCGGACGAGATGAAACAGCACGACGGAGTCGATTCCGCCCGACAAACCGAGGACCAGCGACGCATCACGCGACAGGTGGCTGGAGATCGCCTCCGCCACCGTGTCGGCGATGGCCTTATTTTTCAGCGCCTTCCTTGAAGCTGCCATACGCCCGCAGACGCTGATATCGCGCTTCGAGCAGGGCGTCCAGCGAGGTCTTGCGCAGTTCGGCAAGGTTCTCCGCCAGCGCGCGCCGCATCGACTGGAACATCGCGTCCCAGTTGCGGTGGGCGCCGCCCAGCGGCTCTTCGACGATCTGGTCGACCAGCTTGTGGGACTTCAGGCGATCGGCGGTGATGCCCAGGGTTTCCGCCGCCACCGAGGCCTTGTCGGCGCTCTTCCACAGGATCGAGGCACAGCCTTCGGGCGAGATCACCGAGTAGGTCGAATATTGCAGGATCAGGGTGCGGTCGCCGACACCGATCGCCAGCGCGCCGCCAGACCCCCCCTCGCCGACGATGCTGCAGATCACCGGCGTCTGCAGTTCGGCCATGACGTAGAGATTGCGGGCGATGGCCTCGCTCTGGCCGCGCTCCTCGGCACCGATGCCGGGATAGGCGCCAGGCGTGTCGATGAAGGTGAAGATCGGCAGGCGAAACTTTTCCGCCAGGCGCATCAGGCGCAGCGCCTTGCGATAGCCCTCGGGACGCGGCATGCCGAAATTGCGGTAGATCTTTTCCTTGGTGTCGCGGCCCTTCTGGTGGCCGATCACCATCACCGGTTCGCCATTGAAGCGCGCCATGCCGCCGACGATCGCGCTGTCGTCTGCATAGGCGCGGTCGCCGTGCAGTTCGGAGAAATCGGTGAACAGGCCCTGGACATAATCGAGCGTATAGGGCCGCTGGGGATGCCGCGCCACCTGCGACACCTGCCAGGCATTGAGCTTGGCGTAGATGTCCTTGGTCAGCGTCTGGCTTTTCTTCTGCAGGCGGCGAATCTCCTCGGAAATGTCGAGGGCGGAATCATCCTGCACAAAGCGCAGCTCTTCGATCTTGGCTTCGAGCTCGGCGATCGGCTGCTCGAAATCGAGGAAGGTGAGTTTCATTCGGTCAGGGCAGGAAGGAATTCAGCCGCGAATTTTAACAGCCCGCCATCCTTCCCGCTCGCGCATCAATGATGGTGACCGTGGGCGCCATGCGCATGGCCATGCGACACCTCGTCCGCGGAGGCCGGACGGACTTCCGCCACGACGCACTGGAAATGCACCGCCTGGCCGGCATAGGGATGATTGGCGTCGACCACGACCTTGTCGTCGGCGATGTCGGTCACGGTGTAGAGCATCTCTTCGCCGCCGTCCATCGGCGAACCGACGAACTGCATGCCGACCTCGATGGTCTCGGGAAACACCTCGCGCGTTTCCATCCGCACCAGCGATTCCTCGTACTCGCCGAACGCATCGGCGGGCTGCAGCTTGATGTCCACGGTGTCGCCGACCTGCTTGCCTTCCAGCGCCTGTTCGACCAGCGGGAAAATGTTGTCGTAGCCGCCGTGCAGATAGCTGACCGGCTCGTCGCTCTGCTCGAGCAGATTGCCTTCCAGATCGTTGACCTTGTAGGTGATGGTGACGACGGTGTCCTTGACGATATTCACTTGAGATCCTTTACCAGTTGCAGCACCTCCGCCGCATGGCCACGGCTGGAGACGCCATACAGGGCATGACGAATGACACCCTGTTTGTCGATGATGAACGTTGAACGTACCACACTGTTCCGTTTGACTCCGTCCACTTCCTTCTCCTGCATCACCCCGTAGGCATTGCAGGTTTCCTGCTCCTTGTCGGCCAGCAGCCTGACGCTGATGCCGTGCTTGTCGCGAAACTCGCCGTGCTTGATGCAGTCGTCGCGCGAAACGCCGAGCACCACGGTATCGAGCTTGCCGAAGCTGTTTTCGAGTTCGCTGAACTCGATCGCCTCGATGGTGCAGCCCGGGGTGTCATCGCGCACATAGAAGTACAGGACAAGGTTTTTCTTGCCCGCAAATTCCTTGAGGCCGACAAAATTCATGTCCGCGTCCGGATTGGAAAAATCCGGCGCACGGTCACCCGGTTTCAACATGCTGCGCTCCGCCCGTTATTTCGGGCGTCATTCTAGCCCGGATGTTTCGTAAATTCTCGGCATTTTCAAAGCCATCCATATAATGAACCCATGCCCTGCCGCTCCTGCTCGTTCACTTCCTCATGACTACTCTATTAGGCGGACTCACTCCCGCCCGCTTTCTTCGCGACTACTGGCACAAGCGTCCGCTGCTGATCCGCAATGCCCTGCCCGGGTTCCAGGGACTGTTGCCGGCCGAGGGTCTGCTCGACCTGGCGGCGCGCGAGGACGTCGAGTCGCGCCTGGTCCAGGGCAGCGGCGCACACTGGCAACTCGACCATGGCCCGTTCCGTCAATCGCGCTTCAAGCGCCTGCCGAAAACGCAGTGGACCTTGCTGGTGCAGTCGATCAACCACTTCCTGCCCGAAGCGGATGCCCTGCTGGGCAAATTCGACTTCATCCCCCACGCCCGTCTCGACGACCTGATGGTCAGCTACGCAGTGCCGGGAGGCAGCGTCGGACCGCACTTCGATTCCTACGACGTATTCC
>JBAPWR010000469.1:0-14721 GCA_049283775.1 Thiobacillus sp. | reverse complement strand
TGTCGCATCCACTTCAGCCGGTCCGGTGACGACAATGCGCTGGAGCTTGTGCAACTGGGCGACCGCCTCGGCATCCAACGGGCAGGCATGGGTGATCGCAGTCGTCGCCCAGAACAAACGCGGAACGATGTCGGCTGCTTCTGTGTGCGGGTATTCGCTCCAGTTGTGGTCGAAGTCCGGGACCGGCAGGTCCTCGGTGGTGAAGGCGGCGCGGTCGAGGAAGACGACGCGTTCCTTGACGCTCACTTGGATTCGCCGGTCAGGCGCTCCAGCGCGCGCATGATCGCCGACGAATCGAGCTCGCTGTCGCCGGCGCCCATCAACGCGTTCATCTGCTGCGCAATGAGTGCGGCACCCGGCAGCGGCGTGGCCGTTTCCTGGGCGTTGTCCATGACGATGGCCATGTCCTTGTGGTGCAGCTTGACCTTGAAGCCGGGCTTGTAATTGGAGTCGAGCATGCGCTGGCCGTGCATCTCGAGGATGCGGCTGCCGGCGAATCCACCCATCAGCGCTTCGCGCATCTTCATTGCGTCGACGCCATTGCGGCGCGCCAGCAGGATCGCTTCGGCGACGCCCTCGAAGGTCAGGCCGACGACGATCTGGTTGCAGCATTTGACGACCTGGCCGGCACCGTGGCCACCGACGTGGACGATGCTCTTGCCGAGTACTTCGAACAGCGGGCGGACCTTCTCGAAGATCGGCGCTTCGCCGCCGACCATGATCGACAAGCTGCCTTCCCGGGCGCCGGTCTCGCCGCCCGAAACCGGGGCATCGAGCATGTGCACGCCGCGCTCGGCGAGTGCAGCGGCGATGCGGCGGGTGGCGGCCGGCGCCACGGTGCTCATGTCGACGATGGTGTGGCCGGGGCGGGCGCCGTGCACCAGGCCGCGGTCGCCGAGGATGATCTGCTCGACGTCGGTGGTGTCGGAGACGACGGTGAAGCTAATGTCGGCCGAGGCGGCGACTTCGGCAGGGGTGCCCTTGCCGAGCGCGCCGGCGACCAGCATCGGCTCGATGCGGTCGAAGCGCCGTCCGTAGACGAACAGTTTGTGTCCCGCGCGCATCAGGTTTTCCGCCATCGGACGACCCATGATGCCGCTACCAATAAAGCCGATATTCATGATGCGATGCCTTTCACGACGACGAGCCAGAGCGGTAGAGTAAGCAATCCGGCCAGCGTTGACCAGCCCATGATCAGACCCGCCAGCCGGGTGTCCAGACCGAAGCGGTCGGCGAGTGCGATCACCATCACCATGGTCGGCATGGCCGCTTCCAATACGGCCGCCTCGCCAGGCTCGGTCAGCTTGCCCGGCCACGCCACGGCGATCCCGAGCGCCAGCAGTGGCATCAGCGCCAGCTTGACGACCAGCGCGACGCCCACGGCCTTGTGCGGGCGCAGGTCCTGCCAGGGAATGGTCAGCCCCAGCACGAACAGCATCAGCGGAATGGTCGGACTGCCGGCCCAGCGTGCCGCTTCGACCAGCGGTTCGAGCGGCAGGCCAAGCAGGTTGACGCTGACCCCGGCGACGAATCCCCAGACCGGCGGCAGCTTCAGCCAGACCGAGAGGAAGGGCGCGGTTTCCTGATGCTGGCCGCAGCGATAGGCGATCCAGACACCGAGCGACCAGACCAGCGGGGTGGCGGCGAGCATGTCCGCAAAGAACGGGTAGCGCGCGCCCGCTTCGCCGTAGACCGTGCTGAGGAAGGGATAGCCGAAGAACAGCACGTTGCCGAATCCGGCGGCGAGGATGATCGAGCCACGTGCCGGGCAGGACAGGTTTTTCCCCAATGGGGTGAGGAACAGCAGCGCCGAGGTCAAGCCGACCCCGGCGAGGGTGGCCAGACCGAGCACCACGGGCACCTGCAGCAGGCTGAGGTCGACGGCGGCTGAAGCGCCGGCGGCGAAGAACAGCATCGGGGCGAAGAAATTCAGCACCAGCCGGTTGATCTCGCCGCGCAGCCCCTCGATCGATACCGCATGGTGCCAGCGCGGCCAGACCGCCCCGGCGGCGATCAGCAGGGATAGCGGCAGCAGGGTCTTAAGCAGCAGTTGCTGGGCGAGCTCGGGGGACATGCGGGCAGCGGAGGATGGCGCGGGTTTTCATCATAACGCCGTGGCGAGTCCGCCTGCGCGACTTGTTGGCGCCACACTGCCCCGCTTCGGTCCCGCGCCGAAGCGATAGCGCGGCCAGCGGGCCCAGCGGGGGTCAGGTGCGTGAGGCGGGCGTGTAGCGGTTGTCGGCGCGATACAGCGGGCCGGATTCGAGCCAGCGCTTGATGCGGGTGGCATCGCCGGCGCGGCTGTTCGTGCCCTGGGCATCGAGCAGCACGATAATCACGTCGCGGCTGGCGACCTGGGCCTGCATGACCAGGCAATGCCCGGCTTCGTTGATGAAGCCGGTCTTGGAAAGGCCGATCTGCCAGTCATCGGCGCGCGTGAAGCGATTGGTGTTGTTGAAGGCGACCTGGCGATACAGCACTCTGCTTTTCTTGTTCTTTTTCTTCAGCACGACGCGCTGCTTGCCGAGACTGTAATGACCGGAAGTGCTGATGTGGCGGATTTCCGGGTAGTTCTGGTAAGCGTGATCGGCCAGTCTGGCGAGATCGCGCGCGGTCGAGCGGTTCTCGCTGGAAAGGCCGGTGGGTTCCACGAACTGGGTGGCGTGCATGCCCAGCGTCTGCGCCATGCGATTCATGTGGTTGACGAAGCGTTGCATCCCACCGGGATAGGTGCGCGCCAGGGCGTGGGCGGCGCGATTGTCGGAGGCGATCAGCGCGAGGTGCAGCAATTGCTCGCGGGTATAGGCGGAGCCGATCGCCAGGCGCGATCCGGTGCCCTTCAAGGTGTCGCGGTCATCCTTGGTGATGGTGATGCGCTCCTGCGGAGGCTGGTCCGCATCCAGCACCAGCATCGCTGTCATGAGTTTGGTGATCGAGGCAATCGGAGTCTGCAACTCCGGGTTTTTGGCCAGCAGCGGCTGACCGGTTTGCTGATCGAGAACCAGCACCGAATGGGCGCTCAGCTCCGGTGGTTGCGCATGATTCTGCTCCAGCTCGGGTGCGGCGACGCCCTCCGGCTGATTGCCCCATTGCACGGAGATGCGACTATCCTGGGCGTGGACGCTGGCATGACTGCACGACAGGAGAAGGGCGATAATCAGTGGCTTCATATAATTCGGCTTTCAACCGTTAGATTGTAGCGATGAATCGATCGGCTCTGGGGTGACCAGGAACCAAACGGCCAACTGCACGAAAACTTGAAAACAACATCAGGCGTACGAGACAGTATAAATCCCCTACCCTGATTGACGGTTTAGTAAGATTCATTATATATAGCAATGAGATGGGGGGATCTCTGAACAATTTACTGAAGAAAGCGGAGCTAACGGAGGGTCTTGGCGCCCCCGGCGTGGTAGCAGAAGCGCTTGAACTGCTCGCCGCTCGCAGCAGCGAGTCGGCCCTGTCCGCCTGTCTTCGCGTCGATCCCGTTCTCAGCCTGCGCCTGCGTCTGATGTCAGTACGGCGGCCGCTCGGCGACCCCGGCCAGCAAGAACTGCTGCGCGCAATGCTGCTGCTGGCCCCGGTTGCCGATGGCGTTTCCCTTGCGCCCTATGCCGAGCGCTGGCTGATGTCTGTCACTGTCGCCTATCTGGCACAGAACCTGGCGCGGCATTCGGGCATCGCCGACCCCGAGGCTGCCTGGAGCGCCGGTCTCTACCATAATCTCGCACTCTATCTGCGTCAGGATGCGGCCAGCTCGGTGGAATCTGCCGGACTTTCCGCAAACTTCCTGGAAGAACTCGGCGAAGACGGCTGGCTGGCCGATGCCGTGCGCTATCACGGCGAAACGCTGGCGCGCGGCAAGTTGGCGCATCCTCTGGTGCGCATCGTCCAGCTGGCCTATCTGCTGGCGACGTTCCAGCAGGCGGTAGACAGTCTTGACGTACGCGCCGCACTGAACGGGCTGGGGATGGGCGCCGCCGACGCTACCCATCAACTGGTGGAAAGCCAGTCGCAAGCGCGCAAGCTGGCACAGCACTATGGTCTGACGGTTGCGCCGACGCTGCAGACACATGGCGGTGGAGCACTCGATCGCCTGGCACGCGTCTATGCGGGACAGGCCGCGCAGTCCGCCCTGCATCATTATTTCCGCCACGCAGCCGAGCCTGCCGAATCGTATGCCCTGCTGGGCGATTGCCTGCGCGCCCTGTTCGGGTTCCAGCGCGTCTGCCTGTTCGTTGCGGACGCGCAGGGCTATCTGCGCCTGTCGCCGCTGATGGACGAAGTCGACGGTCTGTCGCTGCTGGAGATTTCACGCGATGACGGGCATTCCATCCTGTCGCGTGCATTTGTCCAGCAGGCGGCTCTGGCATTTGAGCCGGACGACCCGTCCGCGCCGCTGGTGGATGAGCAGATTGCACGCAGGCTCGGCATGACGAGCTTCATTTGCCAAGCGGTGACGCTCGAGCAGGGACAGACCGGGCTGCTGGTCGCGGGCGATGCCGTGCCCTCCCTGGCGGATGCGGCAGCCTGGTCGATGGTGCGCGACGAATGGGCGGAGTCCATGCAGCGCACCAGCGGCCCGATGATCGCCGCAGCACACGAACGGGCCGTGATCGCCGCCGACGACATTCCTCGCGAGCGCGTGCGACGCGCCATCCACGAGGTGGCCAATCCGCTGACCATCATGCGCAACTACGTCAACCTGCTGTCGTCGCGATTGGGCTCGGATTCTTCGGTACAGCGCGATCTCGGCATCATCAGCGATGAAATCGAACGTGTGGCGCGGATCGTTCGCGGCATCACCGCCGTCGAGGAAAGCGTGCCCGTGCCCGCCGACCTGGAGATGGTCTCGGTCAACAGCGTGGTGTCCGAACTGGTGCGGATGACCCTCGGCACCCTGCTGATTCCGAACAAGGTCAGCGTCCAGATCGACCTCAACCCCGAGGTGCTGCCGATGCCCCTGAACAAGGACCAGCTCAAGCAGGTACTGTTCAACCTCGCCAAGAATGCGGTCGAGGCGATGCAGGCCGGCGGCCATCTCAAATTCACCACGCGCCTCGCCGAGCGTGACGGCGCCAACCAGGTCGAGATCGAAGTCGCCGACACCGGCCCGGGCCTGCCCGAGCATGTCCTCGCCCACCTTTTCGAGCCGGTCGCCAGCGACAAGGGTGGCGATCACGCCGGGCTCGGTCTGAACATCAGCCGCAATCTGGTCAAGCAGATGGGTGGCGACCTCGACTGCATCAGCACGCCGCAGGGCAGCCGCTTCCTGATCAGGCTGCCCACCCTGCAATCCAGTCAGGCCGCGCCTGCTGCAGCACGCCACGGCTCGATGTAAGCCGGCGGCACCAAGGAGAACCACGTGACACAAAACAATCCCGAAACCAGCCCGATCCTGAGCACGGTCAGCAGCCTGCGGATGCGCTCGCGGATTCTGGTGGTGGACGACGAACCGCTGATACTCGAAGGAATCAGCCGGCTGCTGGCGACGCGGGATTACGAAGTGGTGCTCGCCAATGGCGGATGCGAAGCCCTGATCGCCATCGGCAAGCAGCAGTTCGACGTGGTGCTGCTCGATCTCGGCATGCCCGACCTCAACGGCACCGAAGTGCTGCGCTTCGTCGCCGAGCGCGGCGTCGAGACGCCGGTGATCGTGGTTTCCGGCGACAGCACCATCGATGCGGCGATCCGTGCCCTGCGCGGTGGGGCCAGCGACTTCGTGCGTAAACCCTACGAGCCGGAGGAACTGCTGCGGCGCATCGACAACACCCTGACGCGGCGGCGGCTGGAAAAGGAGAACAACCACATCCTGCAGCGCCTGCAGCAGTCGGAAAAGTGGCATCGCTTCCTGGTCAACAGTTCGCCGGATTTCATCTACACCCTGGATTCCGAGGGTCGCTTCACCTTCGTCAACGACCGCATCGAAAGCCTGCTCGGCTACCGCAGGGAAGACCTCGTCGGCCAGCATTACAGCGTGCTGATCCACGAGGAAGACATCGCCAGGGCCGAGCACGTCTTCAACGAGCGCCGTTCCGGAGACCGCAATACCCGCAATATCGAAATCCGCCTCAAATGCAATCCCGGCATGCGCCGCCCGCGCCTGATGAACGGCCGCTGCAAGACCGTCGAGCTGACCGCGACCGGCATGTACGAGGACGAGGCCAGCCCCTTCGACCGGCGCTTCATCGGCAGCTACGGCGTTGCCAAGGACGTCAGCGAACGCAAGCAGGCCGAGGAAACCGTCCACTATCAGGCCTATCACGATCTGCTCACCGGCCTGCCCAACCGTTCGCTGTTCCGCGATCACCTCGGCCTGATGCTGGCGCAGAGCAAGCGCAACAAGCAGCCGCTCGCGGTGCTGAGCCTCGACCTCGACCACTTCAAGGTCATCAACGATTCGCTCGGCCACACCATCGGCGACGAGCTGCTGCTGGCGGTCGGCACCCGCCTGCGCCAGTGTCTGCGCGAGGGCGATACCCTCGCCCGCCTCGGCGGCGATGAGTTCGCCGTGTTGCTGCCGACCCTGCTGTCGCGCAGCGATGTCGAGCACATCGGCCGCAAGATCATCCAGGTGCTGTCCAAGCCGGTGTACATCAAGGGCCACGAGATGTATGCCTCGGTCAGCATCGGCGCCTGCATGGCGCCGGAGGACGGCGAGATGGTCGACAGCCTGATCCGCCAGGCCGAGATCGCCATGTACCAGGCCAAGACCCAGGGCCGCAGCCGCCTGCAATTCTGGGAGCCCGGCATGCAGGCGCCCTACTCCGAGCGCATGCAGCTCGAGGCCGACTTGCGGCGTGCGCTGGCGCGCAATGAATTCGTTTTGTTCTATCAGCCGCAGGTCGACATCAGGAGCGGCGAGATCAAGGGCTTCGAGGCGCTGCTGCGCTGGTGGCATCCGCAACGCGGCCTGCTCACCCCGGCCGACTTCGTCACGATCGCCGAAGAATCGGGTGTCATCGTTCCCCTCGGTGACTGGGTGCTGCGCCAGGCCGGCGCGCAGATGGCCGAGTGGCGCAAGGCCGGATTGCCGCCGGTGCGAATGTCGGTGAACATCTCGGCGCGCCAGCTCGAGAGTCCCGACTTCGTCGACAACGTCATGCGCGCGGTTCAGGTCTACGCGCTGGACGGCAAGCTGATGGAACTGGAGATCACGGAGAGCCTCCTGATGCGCGACCTCGAAGCCAACGCCCTGAAGCTGGGCCGGCTCTCCGCCACCGGCATCCGTCTCGCCATCGATGACTTCGGCACCGGCTACAGCTCATTCAAGTACCTGTCGCGCTTCCCCATCCACACGCTCAAGATCGACCAATCCTTCATCAAGGAAATCGACCGCGAGGAAAACATGTCCATCGTCAACGCGATGGTCGGCATGGGACGCGGCATGAACCTCAACGTCGTTGCCGAAGGCGTGGAAACCCAGGCGCAGCTGAAACGCCTGCAGCAGATCGATTGCCACGAGATGCAGGGCTACTACTACAGCCCGCCGATATCGAGCCACGAAGCGACGCTGATGCTGGCGCACCACCTGCGCGGCTTCAGCCACAATAGCGGGCTGGCGTCGGCATAAACGAAGCTGACGGAAGGTCGCAAGAGACCGACCATGACCCCGCCAGATCCAACCCGATGAATCTGTAAAGGCAGCGATTCGATCAATCACTGGCGCGCCGGTCGGCGTGCCATCGCAGTATCCGCACGACTCCGCTCAATCGCCCCGCAACGCCGTTTTGAATTCGCGTCGCCTGCGGTGCAGGGTCGGCTCGGTGTAGCCGTTCGGGACGCGTCGGCCATGAAAGATCATGTCCTGCGCGGCCTGGAAGGCGAGGCTGATGAAGTTCGGCGCCATGTTGATGTAGTTGGGATCGCCGGCATTCTGCTGGTCCACCAGCCGGGCCATGCGCTTCAGGGTTTCCATCACCTGGCTTTCGCTGACCACGCCGTGATGCAGCCAGTTGGCGATGTGCTGGCTGGAGATGCGCAGGGTTGCGCGATCCTCCATCAGGCCGACGTTGTGGATGTCAGGCACCTTGGAGGCACCCATGCCCTGGTCGATCCAGCGCACGACATAGCCGAGCAGCCCCTGGATGTTGTTGTCGAGCTCGCTCTGGATGTCCTCGGCCGACCAGCCCGGCGCCGCGACCACCGGGATCGCCAGCAAATCGTCGAGTGAGGCGCGTTCGCGCTGCCGCAGTTCTGCCTGACGGGCAAAGACATCGACGCGGTGATAGTGAATGGCGTGCAGGGTCGCGGCGGTGGGCGACGGTACCCAGGCGCAGCTGGCGCCGGCTTCGGGGTGTGCCTGCTTGTTCGCCATCATCGCGGCCATCAGGTCGGGCATGGTCCACATCCCCTTGCCGATTTGCGCGCGGCCGGAGAGGCCGCAGGCCAAGCCGATGTCGACGTTCCAGTTTTCGTAGGCCTTGAGCCAGCGCGAGGATTTCATCTCGTCCTTGCGCAGCACCGGGCCGGCCTCCATCGAGGTGTGAATTTCGTCGCCGGTGCGGTCGAGGAAGCCGGTGTTGATGAAGATCAGCCGCTCGCGCGCCGCGCGGATGCATTCCTTGAGGTTGAGCGTGGTGCGCCGCTCCTCGTCCATGACGCCGATCTTGAGGGTGTTGCGCGGCAGGTCCAGGACGTCCTCGATGCGCGCGAACAGGTCGATGGTGAAGGCGACTTCCTCCGGGCCGTGCTGCTTCGGCTTGACGATGTAGATGCTGCCGCTGCGGCTGTTGCGCAGCGGGCTGACGCCTTTCAGGTCGTGCAGGGCGCAATAGCTGGTGATCAGGCCGTCGAGCAGGCCCTCGAACACCTCGCTGCCGTCCTGGTCCAGCACCGCGTCGGTGGTCATCAGGTGACCGACGTTGCGCACCAGCATCAGGCTGCGGCCGGGGATCTCGAAATAGCGGCCCTCCGGCGAAAGGTAGCGACGATCGGGGTTGAGCGTTCGGGTCAGGGTCGCGCCGCCCTTCTCGAAGCTGCTGGCGAGATCGCCCTTCATCAGGCCCAGCCAGTTGCGATAGACGCGGACCTTGTCTTCGGCGTCGACCGCGGCGACCGAGTCCTCGCAGTCCATGATGGTGCTGAGCGCGGCTTCAAGATAGATGTCGCGGATGCCGGTGGGGTGCAGTTCGCGGATCGGGTGGTCGGTGTCGAAACGTATCTCGAGATGCAGGCCATGGTGCAGCAGAAGCAGGGCCGTGATCCTGCCGTCCTTTTCCAGATAGCCCCTGAACTGGGCGGGATCGCGCAGTCCGACACGGGCGCCGCTGGACAGCGTTACCGCGAGCTGGCCGTCCTTCACCGCATAGGCGATGGCATCGATATAGCTGCCCTCGCGCAGGGGCGCGGCTTCATCGAGGAAAGCCTTGGCTGCGGCGATGACCCTGGCGCCGCGTACCGGATTGAAACCGCCCTTTTTTTCGGCACCGCCTTCGTCGGAGATGACGTCGGTGCCGTAGAGCGCATCGAACAGGCTGCTCCAGCGGGCGTTGGCGGCATTCAGGGCGTAACGGGCATTGTTGACCGGCACCACCAGTTGCGGACCGGCGACGCGGGCGATCTCCGGATCGACGTTGTCGGTGCTGATGGCGAAGTCCTCGCCCTCCGGCAGCAGATAGCCGATCTCGAACAGAAATGCCTTATAGGCTGCGGCATCGTGAGCCTGCCCCTTATGCGCCAGATGCCAGGCATCGATGCGCGCCTGCAGTTCGTCGCGCCGGGCCAGCAGGGCACGATTGCGCGGCGTCAGTTCGCGCACGATGGCGGCGAAGCCCTGCCACAGCCGGTCGCTGCCGATGCCGGTTCCGGGTGAGATTTCGTCCCGCACCAGATCGTATAGCGACTGCGCGACCCGCAGACCGGCGACGCTGACTCGCTCATTCATGACGGACTCTCCTCAGCTGACGACATTGCGTGGCGAGCCGGCGACGAAGGCCTCGATGTTGTCGACCAGCTGGTCCGCCAGGGTCTGCATCGCCTCGCGGCTCGACCATGCAACATGCGGGGTGAGGATGAAATTAGGCAGATCGAGGTCGAGCAGCGGGTTGCCATCGCGCGGCGGTTCGACCGCCAGCACGTCGAAACCGGCGCCGCCGATGCGCCCCGACTGCAGCGCCTCGATCAATGCCGCCTCGTCGACCAGATTGCCGCGCGCGGTGTTGATGAGGAGGGTGCTGGGCTTCATCAGGCTGAACTCGCGCGTGCTGATCATGTGCCGTGTTTCCGCAGTCAGCGGGGTGTGCAGCGAGATCACGTCGGCCTCGCGTAGCACGGTGTCGAAGGGCGTGTAGCCATCGCGCAGCTTGGCGGCAGTCTTGTGCTCGGCGACCAGCACTTTCATGCCGAACGCTTCGGCGAGCTTCCGCATGCCGCGCCCGAGCGAGCCGTAGCCGATCAGCCCGAGCGTGCTGCCGTGCAGATCATTCACCGGCCGGGTGAACAGGCAGAACTGGTCGGCCTGCTGCCACAGTCCCGCATGCACATCCTCGCGCCAGCCGATGAGGTTGCGGCGCAAGGCCAGCATCATCATGAAGGCATGCTCGGGCACAGTGTCCACCGCATAGCCGCGGATGTTGGAGACGACGATGGCATGCTCGCGGCAATATCCGAGGTCGACGTTGTCGGTGCCGGTGGCGGCGACCGCGATCATTTTCACGCCGGGTGTCTGCGCCAGGAATTCGCCGGGCAGCTTGACCTTGTTGGTGATGACGATGCTCGCGTCCTGCAGCCGCGCGACCACGTCCCCGGGAAGGGTCTGCTCGAAGTCGACCCAGTCGTGCGGGAACGAGGGCACGCGCATCTCGGCGATCAGGCTTTTGCGGTCGAGAAAGACGATGGTGTGCTTCATAAGTCAAAACCCTCTAACGCGAAGGAAAACCCCGGGGCTTCTTCGCGTCCTTCGCGGTAAAGATCTACCGTTCCATGCCCGACTCGCGCTCGACGATTTTCATCACTGCCGCCGAATCGAGCTCGGCGCCGCCGGTGCCCATCAGGGCGTTGAGATGCTGCATGACCAGCGCCGCGCCGGGCAGCGCGAGTCCGAGCTCCTTGGCGGTCTGCATGACGATGTTGATATCCTTCTGGTGCAGCTTGGTCTTGAAACCCGGGGTGTAGTCGTTGTCGAGCATGCGCTTGCCGTGCACCTCGAGGATGCGGCTGCCGGCGAAGCCGCCCATCAGCGCGTCGCGAACCTTGGCCGGGTCGACGTCGTTCTTGCGGGCGAAAGTGAGCGCTTCGGCGACTGCCTCGATGGTGACCGCGACCACGATCTGGTTGCACGCCTTGGCGACCTGGCCGGCGCCGTTGTCGCCGACCAGCACTATATTCTTGCCCATGGCTTCGAATACCGGCTTCACCCGTTCGAATACCTCGGGCTTGCCGCCGACCATGATCGAAAGCGTGGCGTTGATTGCGCCGACCTCGCCGCCGGATACCGGTGCATCGAGCATCTCGATGCCGTGGTCGCGCAACTTCCTGGCCATGTGGCGGGTGGCCGTGGGCGAGATGGTGCTCATGTCGACCACCACCGAGCCGGGTCGGGCGCCATGGATCACGCCCTTGTCATCGAACAGGACCTGCTCGACGTCGATCGTGTCCGACACCATGACGATGATGATCTCGGCCTGCGCAGCTGCTTCCGCGATCGATGCGCATCCGGCGCAGCCAGCTTCCAGAGGAGGAGTCATGGTTTCCGGCCGGCGGCCGTGGACGTATACCGTATGGCCGGCCTTCTTCAGGTTGATGGCCATGGGCTTGCCCATGATGCCCATGCCGATGAATGCGATGTCCATGGTTTTCCTCCGTCGACGTTATTTCAACCGGCTTGCGGCTTAGTTGTAGAGCACGCCCGGCAGCCACAGGCCGATCTGCGGCCAGATATACAGCAGCGCCATGGCGACGATCACCAGTACCAGGAATGGCATCGAGCCGAGGAAGATCTGCCCCAGCGAAACATTCGGCGGCGCCACGCCCTTCAGATAGAACGCCGATGGCGCCATCGGCGGAGAGAGGAAGGACATCTGCAGGTTGAGCGCCACCAGGAGGCCGAAGAACAGCGGGTCGACGCCGAAGTGGGGCAGCAGGGGCACGAAGATCGGCATGAAGATGACGATGATCTCGGTCCATTCCAGCGGCCAGCCGAGGATGAAAATGATGAACTGGGTGAGCAGCAGGAACTCCAGCGGCGTCATGTTCAGCGACAGCACCCACTCCTCGACCACGTTCTGTCCACCCAGCAGCGAGAACGCCGCCGAATAGATGCTTGCGCCGACGAACAGCCAGCACACCATGGCGGAGGTCTTGGCGGTGAGGAACACCGACTCGCGCAGCATCGGGATCAGCTTCACCTGCCAGCTGGCGAGCAGCGCCCAGGCGAGGAAAGCCAGCATCGAGGCCTGGCCGAGGGCCGGCGGCAGGGGGGTCGCGATCACCTCTGCCCGGTACAGGATGAACCACAGCACCGAGGCGAGGAATATTCCCCACAGCACGATCCAGCTCGGCCAGAAGCGCTTGCGCTGCTCGCGCGATTTGTCCATGGCGACGTAGAACGCTGCCAGGACGAAGCCGCCCAGCGCGCCCATCGCCGCCGCTTCGGTCGGTGTGGCGAGACCAAACACGATGGAGCCGAGCACGCCGAGGATCATCACCGCCAGCGGAAAGAACGAGGTGAGCAGCATGCGGAATACTTCCAGGCGCGGGAAGGTGAGCAGCACATAGCCCACTGCCAGCACCGCGGCGCCGATGCCCAGGGTCTTCCAGAATGCGCCCGGAGTGGGGTCGCGTTCACTCGATGCCTGGGCCGAGTCATCCTCGGGTTCGGCAAGCGCGGGAGCCTCTGACAGCGTCGGGAGCTCCTCCATCGCAAGCGGCTCCTCCAGTGCTTCCGGCTCGGAAAGTGCCGGAGGTTCTTCCAGTGCAGGCGGCTCTTCGATGCCTGGCGCGTAGGCCTCCTCGGCAGGCGGTTCGGCAATCCCGGGAGCCATCTCCTCGGGGTCGACGTCGCTGCTGTAGGCTTCGGCGGAAACCCCCATCTCGACCAGGCCGGAGGTGTCGAACACCTCGCTCGGCTTGGTCAGCGAGTTCCAGGTCAGCCCCATGATCAGGGCGAACGCCAATGCCGGCAGACTCGCCACCAGCAGATCCCGCCCGGCGAGAGCGCGTGACACGGAAGCATCGCTGCGACCGAAAAGCGTCCGCAACAGGGCGGGCAGGGCGAACCTGCCATAACGCTCCGACAAGGCTGTCATGTGAGCTGGCAGCGGTACGTTGCGCTCTTCCTTCCTCAGAGGTGGGGCCCATTTCGGCTTGAGCCAGGACACCACCATGACATACACGACATAGAGGCCGGCCAGCAGCAGGCCGGGAAAGAAGGCGCCCGCGTAGAGCTGCACCACCGACACGCCGGCAGTGGCACCGTAGACGATCAGCATGATCGACGGCGGGATGAGAATGCCGAGGGTGCCGCCTGCCGCGATCACGCCGGCGGAGAGCTTGGTGTCGTAGCCGGCCCGCAGCATCGCCGGCAGGGCCAGCAGGCCCATCAGCGTCACCACTGCACCGACAATGCCGGTGGCGGTGGCGAAGATGGCGCAGGTCACCAGGGTGGCCACGGCGAGCGAACCGGGGATGCGTGCCATGGCCACATGGATGGCATGGAACAGCTTCTTGATCAGGTTCGCGCGCTCGACCAGATAGCCCATGAAGAGGAACAGCGGCACGGCGATGAGGACGTCGCTGGTCATGATCCCGTAGGACCGCTGCACCGCAAGGTCGAGTGTCTGCTGCACGGCGAGTTCGGGACTGGAAGAGCGATAGGCAAGCCAGGAAAACAGCACGCCCATGCCCATCAGGGTGAAGGCGCTGGGGAAGCCCATCATCATCGCCACCACGATCAGGCACAGCATGATGATGCCGATGTGGCCGTTTTCGAGCGTGCTCCAGGGGGTTAAGAAGGCGATGGCCAGCAGGATCAGGGCCATGAAGCCGAAGCCGACAACGAGTCCCTTCTTCATGGCCGGACCCCTGTGGCGTCGCCGTCATCCTTGACCATGGCCTTGAGCTCCTCAAGGTCGATTTCCTCCACGTCCTTCATTCGCTCGGGCCAACTGCCCTGGCGCAGGCAGACCACGCAGCGCAGGATCTCAACGATGCCCTGAAGCAGCAGCAGGAAGCCGGCGGCCGGGATGACGAACTTGAAGGGATAGAGTGGCAACGGGTCGGGGCTGAAGGTATTTTCACGAATGGCCAGCGACTCGTTGGCGTAGGTCCAGCCGGCCCAGGTCAGCGCGAGCACGCCGGGCAGGTAGAAAAGTATGAACAGCACCAGGTCGATGCTGGCCTGGGTTCGCGGGCGCAGGGAGCCGTACAGCACGTCGCCGCGGACATGGCCCTGGTGTGCGAGGGTGTAGGCGCCGGCCATCATGAACAGGACGCCGTAGAGCATGATCTGGGCGTCGAGGGCCCATGGGTGGGGGTGATTCAGAATGTAGCGGGAAAATACTTCCCAGGAGACAAGCAGTGTCAGTAGCGCAATGGACCAGGCAAAGAAACGCCCCACGAACGTGGTCAGGCGGTCGACCGCCATCATGATTTTTTGCATTTAGTCTCAGCCAAATGGACAAGCCGCCGGCACAAGCCGGCGGCAAAAAAGAGCGCGATCAGCCCTTCCTCTTGGAGAAGAAGTGGTTGTACGCCATCTTGTGATCCACCGTCGTATCGTTC
>JBAPWR010000468.1:0-1672 GCA_049283775.1 Thiobacillus sp. | reverse complement strand
GCGGACCTGCGGCAAGCCTTGCGCCGGCCGCAATTGCAGCGACTGGTCGGAAGCCGCGCTCTCGGTACCGCCGAAGAATTCGGAATCCGCGAGCTCCGGCCGTTCGATGTTGCGGATGATCCGTGGCGTGATCATCAGCACGATTTCGGTCTTCTGCAACTGGTCGCTGTTGTTGGAGAACAGCCGGCCGAGCAAGGGCAGATCGCCGAGGCCCGGCACCTTGGTGGCGGCGTTGCGCTCCTCGTCGGCGATCAGGCCGGCGAGGACCTGGGTCTCGCCGTCCTTGAGGCGCAGCACCGTGCTGGCGTTGCGGCTGCCGAGCTGATAGACCACCGAGCCGGTATTGGTCTTGATCTGCTGCACGATGCTCGACACCTCGAGGCCGACCTTGATCCCGACGTCGCCCTCGAGGTGGACCTGCGGCTCGACATCGACCTTGAGGCCGACGTCGAGATAGGACACCGACTCCGAGGTGACGCCGGTCGAGGTCACGTTGGAGGTGATCACCGGCACCTTGTCGCCGATATGGATCTTGGCTTTTTCCTTGTTCTTCACGCGGATTCGCGGGTTGGCGAGGATGTTGGCGTCGCCCGTGTCCTTGCGGAAGGTGACGGCGGGATTGGGCGAGACGGCGATGTCCGCCGACGTGACATCCCTCAGATTCTCCAGGGTGAGCACGCTGCGCGGCACCTGCTCGGTGATGACCACGCCGTCCTGGACGATGGTTTGCGGGATGACTTCCGGGGTCAGCACGCTCAACTGGTTCGGCCACTGGATGCCCAGCTCGAGCAGGCGCGAGCGCTTCACTTCCATGATCTCGATCTCGAGCATCACCTCGGGCTCGGGGCGATCGGCCAGCAAGACCAGCTTCTCGACCAGGCGCACCGCCTCGGGCGTGTCGCGCACGATCAAGAGGTTGAGCTTCTCGTCGATGTAGACGTCGCGGGTCTTGGTCATGCTGCGCACCAGGTTGACCACCTGCTTGACCTCGGTGTTGCCGAGGAAGAAGCCCTTCACCACCAGGTCGCGGTATTCCTTGAGCTTGGCCGGCACCGCCGGGTAGATCAGCAGGGTGTTTTCGTTCAGCACCTTCTTCTGCAGCTGGCCGGTGCGCAACATCATCTCGAGGGCGTCGATGATCGGCGTGTCCTGGGCGAAGATGGTCAGGCGCGCATCGGTGCGCACGTCCTTGTCGAACACGAAGTTGATTCCCGACTGCCGCGACAGCGCGTCGAACAGGGTGCGCACCGGGGCATCGCGGAACTGCAGCGTGACCGGGCGGCGGTATAGCGCGGCGAGTTTCGGAAACTCGGCACCCTGCGGCTGGCCGATCTTCGCCTCGACCTCCTTCATCAGTGCCTGCGCCTCGGCATTCGCCGGGTCGCGCGCCAGCACGCCGCGCAGCCGCACGCGCGCCGCTTCGGTCTCGCCGCGCTGGATTTCGGCGCGGGCGTCCATCACCTGCACGCGGTTGCGGCGCTGCTGCTCGATCAGCTGCAGGCCATTGCGGGCGCGGGCGTTGTCCTTGTGCAGGGCGAGGATGTCGCGGTAGAGCACCTCCGCCTCCTGCTCCCTGCCGGCCTTGAGTGCGGCATCGGCCTCGTCGGCGAGCCGCTTGATGTGCATGTCGAGCGCGCGCAGATAGGAAGTGCGCGCCTGCACGTTCTTCGGA
>JBAPWR010000467.1:0-4626 GCA_049283775.1 Thiobacillus sp. | reverse complement strand
TCGCTAGCCCGACCCCTTCCGGTTCGACCCGCGATGTGCCGCCGCCGTCTTACGGCTCAACCGAATCGCCCGGCAGGTCACCGCAGGAAGCGTCGATGCAGGCCGCGACAGCGGCAGCCCAGGCTGGCGATCCGGCAACGGATTTCGCGCCGGCGCAGCAAGCGCCGGCTTTCGCTGACAGCTCATCCGCGTCGCCGCAACCGGCTGCCGGCAGCCAAAGTGCTGCATCTGGCCGATTGCCGGTGACGTCGGGCGCAACCGCCAGCGACGAGGCGGAAAGAGTGCTGGCGCTGAACGAGCTGCCGCCCGTCATTCGCCGGGAGCTTCCAGACATTGCCATCATGTTTCATGCCTATTCGAGCGCCCCTGGCGAGCGCCGCGTCATGATCAACGGCAACATGGCCAAAGAGGGCGAGACATTGGCGGACGGTCTCGGCCTGCAGCAAATCACGCCCGATGGCGTAATCCTCGTTTACAAGGGCTATCGCTTCCACCATGCGGTCCGCTAAAGCGCGGATCGAGCACCCCGCCCCGCCGAGGCGCAATCAACATCCCGCAGCAACCCCAACCGAGTTAGTCAACCGGGTTTGAACCCGGTTGCTTATCCCGCCTTCCTCCAATGCCTACTCTGACGCCATGTTCCAGCGCACGGTGCGCGGAACCCGACGATGAAGGAGAGCATGATGAAACTCGAACTGATGATTGTCCTGGCGATGATGGGTGCAGGCGTGGCGCAAGCGGATGTGGTCAAGACCAGCCTCGAATACGACCGCGTGGGCATGGTGTCCAACGAAGGGAAGCGCATGGCTGACGAGCGCGTGGCGCTGCGCGGAAGCGCCCGCTTCATGCCCATCGAGGTTCGCGACGGCGCCTACGCCCCCGGCGAAAACCCGCGCCGCACCGAGTCCGGCTACCAGGCACGCAAATCGGAAATGGCACGGCGCCTGGTCTGGCTGATGCTAAGCGCCCGGTGAGCGGTGATGATTTGCCCTACAGATCCAGGGTGCCGATGAAGGCCACGGCACCCGGATCGTTCCGCCAGATCGCAGGATCGGCGTCGACGTAGGCTTCGAGCATCAAGCCGTCAGGATCGTGGAAATACACCGCCTGGCTGACGCGGTGATCCGCCTGACCTGCGAGAGCAACCCCCCTTTCCAGCAGATGGTCGCGAAACTTCCGCAGATCATCGAGCGACTCCCCTACCTTGAAGGCGACGTGGTACAGGCCGACCTGTCGCCGCATCGGCGCTGCGGCATCCGCACCGACTTCGAGCAGTGCCAGATCGTGATGAGTCTCGCCGCAGGAAAAGAATGCCATCCTGCCGCCGTGGCGCGCCACTTCCTGCAAGCCCAGCACGTCGCGATAGAACGGCACCGACACCGCCAGGCTGCGGACTTTCAGCACCACGTGACCCAATTTGCTCGCGCCCATTCGCTGTCTCCCCGGTTCACTCACTGATCTCGCCATCGCGATAAAGCCAGCGGCCGTCGATGCATTCGAAGCGGCTGACTTCGTGCAGACGATGGGCCCGGCCATTGATCTTGTAGCGCGCGACGAATTCGACCGTGGCGTGCGTGTCGTCGATCGGTTCGTGCGATTTGACCGTCAATCCCAGCCACTGCGGGCGCGGTGAAACATCAAGATCGAGCGTGGCGGGACAGGTTGCCGGATGCCACGTCGCGCGCAGGTAATCCTCGAGGCCGAGCACATAGGCGCTGTAGCGCGAGCGCATCAAGGCCTCGGCGTGCGGCGCAACCTCTCCGCTGGCGTGATAGCGCCCGCAGCATTCAGCGTAGTTTCGCCCCGAACCGCAAGGGCAGGGTCCGGGTGGGTTCATGGCTTGCGGGTGGCCCCGGCGCAGCGCAGCTTCGGTTTGAGATGAGGCCACACTGCGTCGAGCATCCTGGCCTGCGCACGGCTATTGGGGTGGATGCCGTCGGCCTGCATCAGTGCCGGATCGACGCCGATGTCGCAGATGAAACACGGCACCAGGGTTACCCGCTGCTCACGCGCGACCTCGTGATACAGGCGGGCCACCGCCTCGCCGTAAGCCTTGCCGTAGTTCGGCAATACCGGCGGTTCGAACAGCAGCACCCAGGCTCCCGCCTTCTTGGCCTGACGGATCATCGTCTCGAGGTTGCGGCGGATCTCGGCGGGCGGGGTTCCGCGCAGCGCGTCGTTGCCGCCGAGTTCGATCAGCACGCCCTGCGGCCGCTGTCGCTGCAGCGCTGACGGCAGACGCTGCACGCCGTTCTGCGTGGTGTCGCCGCTGACGCTGGCATTGACGACCTGCCAGGCCGGCGCAGTTTTCTTCAGCCGCATGCCCAGCTGGTCGACCCAGCCCTCGTTCGCCGCCAGGCCATAACCGGAACTCAGGCTGTCGCCGACGATCAACAAGGAGCACTGGCTGGCCCAAAGCATGCCCGGAAGACACAACAGCAGACCCAGCAACACGCGATAATGCATTCACTCATCCTTTTAGATCTACAGCCTGCATGACGTCCCCTGACCCCCTACAGTTCCCCGCCGCGGTGGTCGCCGCACGCGGATTGTCGCAGCGCGTCGCCACCGGAGAGGGCACGCTGGACATCCTCACCGATGTCAGCCTCGCGGTCAAAGCCGGCGAAACGCTCGCCATCGTCGGCGCCTCCGGCTCCGGCAAGTCCACCCTGCTCGGCCTGCTGGCCGGACTCGACCACGCCAGCGGCGGCGAGGTGTGGCTGCTCGGCGAACGCCTCAACGACCTCGACGAGGACGCCCGCGCGCGCCTGCGTGCCGGCCGCATCGGCTTCGTGTTCCAGTCGTTCCAGCTGCTGCCGGCGCTGACCGCGCTGGAAAACACCCTCCTGCCGCTGGAATTGTCGGCCGCCCCGGACGCCCGCGAACGCGCCGCACACTGGCTCCAGCAGGTCGGGCTGGGCGCCCGCGCCGGCCACTATCCGCGCCAGCTGTCCGGCGGCGAGCAACAGCGCGTCGCCATCGCGCGGGCCTTCGCCACCGATCCGAGCGTGGTGTTCGCCGACGAGCCGACCGGCAACCTCGACGCCGAGACCGGCTCGCGCATCATCGACCTGCTGTTCGCGCTCAACGCCTCGGCGCGCACCACCCTCATCCTCGTCACCCACGACGATGCCCTGGCGTCACGCTGCCAGCGCCGCCTGCAGTTGACCGCGGGGCGTGCGCAGGAGGCCTTGCCGGCATGAGCTTTCTGCGTCTGGGTTTGTGGCTGCTGCAGCGCGAGCGTGCCAGCGGCGAATGGCGCGTCCTGCTGCTGGCGCTGGTCATCGGCGTCGGCAGCGTCAGCACCACCGGCTTTCTCGGCGACCGCATGCAGCGGGCGATGAGCGACCAGGGCGCCGGTTTTCTCGGCGCCGACCTGCTGGTGACCAGCCCGCGTCCGATCGAATCCTGGCCTGACGCTACGCTGTCGACCAGCAAGGCGCTCGAATTCGCCAGCATGGTTTCGCGCGGCGACGCCTTTCAGCTGGCCACCCTGCGCGCGGTCGATTCCGCCTATCCGCTGCGCGGCACGGTACGCATCGCCGACCAGCCCTTCGCCCCAGGCGAAGCCCGCCCGGCGCAGCCACCGCCCGGCAGGGTCTATGTCGATCCCGGGTTGCTGCCGCTGCTCGATGCCGAAGTCGGGGACAGCGTGCAGATCGGCGATGCGCAGTTCGTCATCGCCGGCGTCGTCGCCGAGGAACCCGGCCAGCTCGGCGGCGTGTTCGGCCTGGCACCGCGAATTTTCATGCGCGCCGACGAAGTCGAGCAGACCCGCATCCTGCTGCCCGGCAGCCGCGTCACCTACCTCTACCAGTTCGCTGGCGAGTCCGAAGCCGTAGCCGAATTCGCCGCTGCGCTGAAACCGCGACTCGAGCGAACCCAGCGCCTGATCGGCTCTAGGGAAGGCGTGGAAACCCTGCGCGGCGCGTTCGCCAATGCCGAGCGCTACATCCAGCTGACCGCGCTGATCAGCCTGCTGCTGGCGGTCGCGGCGATCGCCATCGCCGCGCGCCGCCATGCCCTGCGCCACTACGACCAGGCAGCGCTGCTGCGCTGCTTCGGCGCCACCACGGCACAGCTGCGGATGCTCTACGGCAGCCAGCTGCTGATTCTGGGACTGATCGGCAGCGCCATCGGCGTGGTGATCGGCGCATTCGCCCAGCAGGTCCTGGCGGGGATGGTGCTGCCCAGCGCTGCGGGCCGCCTGCCGGAGCTCGGAACGGCACCGGTCTTCGCGGCTATCGCCAGCGGCCTGCTGGGACTGGCGGCGGCCGCCCTGCCCGCCCTGCTGCGACTGATACGCGTGTCGCCGCTGCGGGTACTGCGCCGCGACCTGCCGCCCCTGCCGCTGGCAGCCTGGATCAGCATCCTGTTCAGCGGCAGCACCCTGCTGGCGCTAACCGTCTGGTATGCCGGCGATGCCAAACTGGTCGCGCTGTTCACCGGCGCCCTGCTTGCGCTGGCACTGGTATTGGCTCTGCTGGCGCAACTCGCCCTGCTGCTCGGCAGGCTGGTGCAGCGCATGGCGGCCGGGCCACTGCGCTTCGGCCTGGCGCAGCTGCTGCGCAACCGCCTCGACAGCACCCTGCAACTCGGGGCCTTTACCCTGGCGCTGTTCCTCGT
>JBAPWR010000466.1:0-7527 GCA_049283775.1 Thiobacillus sp. | reverse complement strand
CCAACAGCCGGGCCACCAGCGCCACCATGCCGTCGTCGGGTTCGCCGGGAGCCGCCTGACGCACCAGTGAGAGCAGCTTGTGGCGGGCAGCCTCAGGAGTCAGGGCCTGGGTGTCGTCGTAGGCCTGGCGGGCATCCAGCCAGCGCTCCAGATCCGTGGTGCCATCGCGAGCCGGAACATGCACACGGATGGCATCGGTATCGGTGTCCATGCCGATCAGCAGCGTGTCCGGCGCCGCACCGCGTCCGAAGGTATTCTCGATCGCCGCGCGCAGTTCGGCGAGACGGTCTGCCGCTTCCTGCGTGGCAAGCGCGTCATTGCTTCCGTGCGCCGCACAGCCCTGCTGGCAGGGGTTGGACGTGCTGTAGTGATACACGGCGATCTTCAGGTAGTTGCCAGCTTCGCCTCCCGGGATGAAGCCGGCGAGACGCTCGAGTTCGCGATGCGTCCAGTCGGCCACGTCGCCTTCGACGTCGAACAGCACGCCAGCGTAGGCTTTGACGCTCACCGCAGCGTTCGGGGCCATGCGGAAAACGAACGGCAACAAGCCCTGCAGGCGTCCATCGGCACAGGGGCTGATGTCAACGGTGTGATAGCCGCACGACTGGATATAGGCAGCGTCGAGCACCATCCGCTGCCGCCAGGGCAACTGGTCGGCATCGGCATGGTCGACGCACGCCTTGAAACTGTTAAAAATGCAATGGGAGTACAGCGCGCGCAGATCGAGGCCGGTAACCCAGGCCTTCTCCAGCAGCGCCATCGGCAGCGCATAGCCGAGCCTGTCTTGCGCCACGCGCTGCGCGCGCTCGACGAAATCGCTCTCGTGCTGCATGGCCGACAAGACCTTCAGGGCATCCACGATGGACGAAAAGCGTCCGCGCACCGTGGCCTCATACGCAAACAGCCTTTGGTTCTGCTCGGGGTCGACCAGCGCATGCTCGCAGCGCTGGCCCGCACCGACGATGCAGGCCGGATTGTCGAGCGCGACCGGCTGCTCGAGCACTCCGGCAGTCCGCATCGCAGCAAGGCGTTTACGCGTGTTCATCGTTCAGCCTCAGCCGCGCGCACCGCCCGACAGGGTCACCAGCGCGCCCTTGCCGGAATTGCCCGAAGAACCGGTGATGCGGCTATCCGGCACCGCCGGATGCTCGACCACCTCGCGGAAAAGCGCGGCGTTCATGCCCATGCCACGGGGGTTTCCACGTGCCGAGGGATTACGCGACAGGCTCGAGGCGCCTTCGGTCCCCGTCACCTTGCTCATCGCATCCCAGGCATCGCCGGTAACCGCACGACCGGCCTGGCTACCTTCACCGGTCAAGCGGCGCGCTGCAGCAACGGTCTCCGCTTGAGCCGATTGAACGGCCGCAGCATCGCGATGGCGAAACTCGGGGGTGCCCGTGATCAATCCGCCGGCCTTGTTGACCGGCCCGGTGATGCGCTCGCTGCTGTAGGCAGATCCCGTCACGTCACCGAACTGCTTTTGCTGCGCGGCGCGTGCAGGGGTGCTGATGCTGAAATCCATCGGTGCCGGCGGGCGCGTCATTTCTATATGCGTCGTACCGCGCGGAACAAAGCGACCGCTGGTTGCGCACTGCGTCGTCGTGTTGTCGACACCCACGTAGGGCGTACCGCTCACCACTTCGCATGCGCCGCGTTCGTCTCCGGTCATGACCGAACCACCTGCTCCCGGACGATCCCCGGTCACGGCAGTTGCCGGAATGACGGCACTGGTGCGGATGCGGGCCTCCTGCGCTTGCAGCGCTGGCGCTTCACAGAAGCCGTTGTACTGACCGCGGCCAATGTAGGGCGTACCGCTGATAGGCGAACAACCACCCGACTCGCCTCCGGTCACCCGGCTCGAGCGGCCCACATAGGAACCCGTAACAGGCTGCCCACGCCAGGTTTGATCAACTGCAACCTTGGCGACAGGCGCAACTGGGGTGCTAACGGCGCAGACAGCCTGTTGCTGGTCTGCACCGATATATTCAGTACCGGTGACGGGCTTGCACCCACCCATCTCGTCACCGGACACCTTTGGGCTGCGGCCTACCTCCGTGCCGGTCAAGGTACGACCCGACAGGGTTTGCATCGAAGCCACCTTCTTCGGCGATGCGGTATCGCACAGCGCGCCGAAACTGCCGGAGGTGTAGTACTGCGACCCGGTGATGCTGCGGCATGAGCCGGGCTCGTCGCCCGTCACATTCGCCGAGCGGCCCACGGCCGTGCCGGAAACCGGCTGGTCGCCGCGTGAAGACATGACGCTGACCTTGCGAGGCGCTTCCGGAGCGGTCGTGCTGCACACCGCGGTGAACTGCTCCTGGGCCAGGTATTCGGTTCCGGTGATGCCGCGGCAGCTGCCGGTCTCATCGCCGGTGATCTTGGACGTATGGCCTACCGCCGTGCCAGTCACGCTCTTGCCGTGGCTGGTGTGGGTCACGACCACCTTCTGGGGAGCCGTCGCACCATTGGTCGGAACCGCATAGTCGGTTCCGGTGATAGGACGATTCGAACCGGATTCGTTGCCGGTAACCTTTTCCGAGCGGGTAACCGAGGTGCCGGTCACATGCTTGCCCCTGGACGTGTCGGCCACTGCCACCTTGGCAGGCGACGGTGCAGGACGGCTGGAACACATTTCGTCGAAACGCTCGGCCGCCAGGTATTCGGTACCCGTGATGCCGCGGCAGTTGCCGGGCTCGTCGCCCGTCACATTGGCCGAACGACCCACTTCGGTGCCGGTGACCTTGCGCTCGCTCACGGTATGGCTCACGCCGACCTTGCTCGGTGCCGGGGCCGGACGGGTGCTGCACAAGGTTTCGTACTGCTCGGCGCCGATATACTCGGTTCCCGTGATGGCACGGCAGGAGCCGGGTTCGTTACCGGTCACCTTCTTGCTGCGCTCGACCATCGTGCCGGTCACGCCGTGACCCGCCAGGGTATGACCTTCTTCGACCTTGGTCGGCGCAGGCACGTCCAGTCGCGCACGCATGCGGCCCGCAGGACGCGCTTCGTTGCTCGCCTTCATGCTGCCAGCCAGCGACTGAACGATCCGACGCTGCATGGCCTTTTGACGGCCGGTCGCACCCTTGGCGATGGCAGCCTGCCAGTCCTGGCCCGGCATCGATGAGGCAATCTTGGTCGCCTGGGCGACACGCTTCAGCCCGGCTTTTCCATCCTGCGACAAAGCCGCGCGACGTGCGCGTGCCAGTGCACGCCCGGTCAGCTGAGAGGATTTTTTCGGCACATCCGCGGCAGGAGTCACCGCTGCCGCAGGCATCACATTGGCCGGAGCCGCAGCCGATGCATCACCACAGCCGCCCTTGGCACCGTTGCAACCGCATCCGCAGCCCTGCGCGGGCGCAACAGCAGTTGAAACAGGAGCCGACGGGGCAGCGGACTGGGCTTTCGGACGCACCCGACCGCTGGGACGCGACGCGGCGGGCTGCAACGCAGCCTTGCCTGCCGTGCTCAAGGCCTCACGGCGAGCGCGGCTTGCGCTACGTCCATTTGCAGCCGCAGCTGCGCGGGCCGCCGCCATGATGGCAGCCTCGGATGCCGATGCGGTAGACGCCGCAGTCAGGCCGGACACTGGAGCAGCCGGTGCGGCCGGCGCTTCTACGCGCGACGCAGCCGGCCTGGACGACATCGCGGACGCAGTTTTCGCTACGCCTGCCTTGCCGTGCAAAGCCATCGCCTTGCGACGCATTAAAGCCAACTCACGCCCGGAAAGGGTCGCTGTGGCCGTGCTGTCGGTGGTTAGTGCCATCACTTACCTCGATATAAACGGGTTTGTTGAGGTCGCGATTGCGTGAACACATCGCAACCGCAACCGCGAACTCAACAAACTAAGCTTGAAAAGCCATTCCCTGCTCAACGCCGGCACCTGGATGCCGGCGCTGCATTGCTCTTAGCGATACACCACGAAGGCCATGCCCTGGCTCTGCGCGTAGTTGTCGTAAGCGACGAAACGCACCAGGTGGTCGGGGAATTCGCGATGGCAAGCATCCAGCTCGGCCAGCACGGTGTCGACCGACTGCTCGCCGAAGAAGGGCAGCTTCCACATGTACCAGTAGTTGCTGGTGGCAGCGGTGCCTTTTTCGGTGTGCTCGACCGACGGGTTCCAACCCTGGCTAATGCAGTAAGCGATCTGGCGGCGGACCTGATCAGCCGTCATCACCGGCAGATAGGAGAAGGTCTCATACTTGGTCGCGGCTTTGTAAACTTGAACAGCCATGTTTAATTCCTTTCTATGTTAAGGGTTAGGGGTCGGGGATCAGGGGCCAGGGGAAGTGCGGCTAGGCCGCGCCATTTTTTCCCTGGATCCTGAATCCTGATCCCTGAATCCTGCTTACTTGTTCGCGATGTCCAGCTTGTCGACGGTATCGAACTCGAACTTGATCTCTTTCCACGTTTCCATGGCGATCTTGAGTTCGGGGCTGTTGGCTGCGGCGGCGATAAGGATTTCCTTGCCTTCGCGCTCGACGTCACGGCCTTCGTTACGCGCCTGCACACAAGCCTCGAGTGCCACGCGGTTGGCGCAAGCACCAGCAGCGTTGCCCCAGGGGTGGCCCAGCGTACCGCCACCGAACTGCAGCACGGAGTCATCACCGAAGATGTTGACCAGTGCGGGCATGTGCCAGACGTGGATACCGCCGGACGCAACTGCGAACGCGCCGGGCATGGAACCCCAGTCCTGATCGAAGAAGATGCCGCGGCTGCGGTCTTCCGGAATGAAGGACTCACGCAGCAGGTCGATCCAGCCGAGGGTGGAAGCGCGGTCGCCTTCCAGCTTGCCGACGACGGTACCGGTGTGCAGGTGGTCACCACCCGACAGACGCAGGATCTTGGTCAGGACGCGGAAGTGAATACCGTGGTGCGGGTTGCGGTCGAGCACGGCGTGCATGGCGCGGTGGATGTGCAGCAGCATGCCGTTGTCGCGACACCAGTTGGCCAGGCCCGTGTTGGCACAGAAGCCGCCGGTGATGTAGTCGTGCATGATGATCGGGGCGCCGATTTCCTTGGCGTACTCGGCACGCTTGAACATCTCGTCCGGGGTCGGAGCGGTCACGTTCAGGTAGTGGCCCTTGCGCTCGCCGGTTTCCTTCTCGGCCTTCAGGGTGGCTTCCTGCACGAAGTCGAAACGCTGGCGCCAACGCATGAAGGGCTGGCTGTTGACGTTTTCGTCGTCCTTGGTGAAGTCCAGACCACCGCGCAGGCACTCATACACCGCACGGCCGTAGTTCTTGGCGGACAGACCCAGCTTCGGCTTGATGGTACAGCCCAGCAGCGGACGGCCGTACTTGTTCATCACGTCGCGCTCGACCTGGATACCCAGGGGCGGGCCACCGCAGGTCTTCACGTAGGCGATCGGGAAGCGCACGTCTTCCAGACGCAGGGCGCGCACGGCCTTGAAGCCGAACACGTTACCGACCAGCGAGGTGAACACGTTGACGACCGAACCCTCTTCGAACAGATCGATCGGGTAGGCGATGAAGGCATAGAAACAGGTGTCGTCGCCAGGCACATCTTCGATGCGATAGGCACGGCCCTTGTAGTAGTCCATGTCGGTCAACAGGTCAGTCCACACAGTGGTCCAGGTACCGGTCGACGATTCCGCTGCCACCGCTGCCGCCGCCTCTTCGCGATCGACGCCCGCTTGCGGGGTAATCTTGAAACATGCCAGGAGGTCGGTGTCCAACGGGGTGTATTCCGGCATCCAGTAGGTCTGCCGGTATTCCTTCACCCCGGCCTGATAGGTTTTCACTGCCATATTGTTGCTCCTTGCTAGCTGATTCAGACGAAAATTCCAAACCCTAATATCCGGAAGGCATGCAACGCCGACCGGCCCCCAGGAAACCCTGAACAAAACCCCCGGCTGCAGAGGACTTGTTCAAAGCTTCCCGTCTATCCTGATCACGGCACGTGGTGGCCATGACGCGACCGTAACCATATCCGCGCAATTACATAATTAACAATTCATATTAATGATGAAATCCATAACCATCGGTTATGATTGCTGAATGCACATCACCCTGAGGCAATTACAGGTATTCGAGGCGGCGGCGCGGCTGGGAGGATACACCCGCGCCGCCGAAACGCTCCACCTTTCCCAGCCTGCCGTGTCGATGCAGATCCGTCAGCTCGAGGAGCAGGCCGGCATGCCGCTGTTTGACCAGATCGGCAAGAAGGTCCACCTGACCGACGCCGGCCGCACCCTCTACAAGCACGCCCAGAGCATTCTCGCCCAGGTCAACGAGGCGCAGCTGGAATTCGAGGAAATGCGCGGAATGCGGCGCGGCCAGCTCAACATCACCATCGCCAGCACCGCCAACTACTTCGCCCCGCGTCTCCTGGCGGCGTTCTGCCAGCGCCACCCCGAGGTCAAGGTCAGCCTCGATGTCAGCAACCGCGAGCACATCCTCGAACTGCTCAAGGAGACCGACAAGGACCTCGCCATCATGGGCCGTCCGCCCGAAGCCTCGGACCTCGTCGCCCATCCCTTCATGGAAAACCCGCTGGTGGTGATCGCCGCGCCCGATCACCCGCTGGCGCAGGCGCACGACATCCCGCTGGCGCGTCTCAACGAGGAAACCTTCATCAGCCGCGAGATCGGCTCGGGCACGCGCATGGCCGCCGAACGTTTCTTCGACGAAGCAGGCACGCGGCTGACCACGGTAATGGAAATGAGCAGCAACGAAGCGATCAAGCAGGCGGTTCAGGCCGGCCTCGGCCTCGGCGTCGTCTCGATCCACACTCTGGAGATGGAGTTGGCGCTCGGGCGCCTGGTGATCCTCGACGTGCAGGGATTCCCGATCCTGCGCCACTGGTACGCGGTGCACCGTCAGGGAAAGCGCTTCTCGGCAGTGGCGCAGGCCTTCCTCAATTTCGTGATGGACGAGGCGGAACAACTGTTCACGCCGCCGCCATTGCAGAGCTGAAGCGCCTCTTTGCGCCGTCCGCGCATCGCGCCTCGTTCCCTTCCGCGGAACCTGACCCCCCTTGCACGCAGGACGCGAGGAAACAGCCTAGGCGTCACCAAGCAAGAGGTGTTTTCAAGACTGCATTTGAGTCAAGCGTGAAGGGCGTCCAAGGACCTGCCTTTCGAGTAAGGCGGCTGGACGTCAGCGGGTCAGCGCCATGAACAGTTGCGGCAGCCGCTCCGGCAGCCGCTCGATGTGGTCGATGACGGTGAACTGGCGGCCGAAGATGTCGCCGACGTAGTCGTCGGCTTTCGGATCGAGACTGATGCAGTAGGAGAAGATGCCCTGCTGGTCGAGTTCCTTGACCGCCTGGCGGGCGTCTTCCACCAGCAGGCGCTCGTCGTGGGTGTCGACGTCGGAAGGCCGGCCGTCGGTGAGGATCAGCATCAGCTTCTTGTCGGCCGGACGCGCGCCGAGGTAATGCGCGGCGTGGCGCATGGCGGCCCCCATGCGGGTGGAATAGCCCGCTTCCATCGCGGCCAGCCGCGCTTTCACGTCGTCGTTGAAATGTTCGCCGTAGCCCTTGATGTGCAGGTAGCGCACGTCGTGG
>JBAPWR010000465.1:0-5856 GCA_049283775.1 Thiobacillus sp. | reverse complement strand
TCCCCGAAACCCAGGGCAGCGGTGCTGCCACCCTGTCCGCCTACAGTCAGGAGCGCACTGCGCAACCGGCCGGACCCCGGACCCTGCTGCCGACGCAGGACAAGGCGCGCGTCGAGCGCGCCGGATCGCAGCGCTGGCTGGTGGTGCAGGCCACGCCGCAGGAGGTCTGGCCGGTGATCAAGGATTTCTGGCAGGAGACCGGGTTCATCATCAACCTCGAGTCGCCCGAAACCGGCGTGATGGAGACCGACTGGGCGGAGAACCGTGCCAAGATTCCGGATGACGTGATCCGCCGCACGCTCGGCAAGGTGTTGGACGGCGTTTACTCCACCGCCGAGCGCGACAAGTTCCGCACCCGGGTCGAGCCTGCGCCTGGCGGCGGCACCGAAATCTACATCAGCCATCGCGGCATGTATGAGGTCTTCACCAACGCCTACCAGGACCAGACCAAGTGGGAGCCGCGCCCCGCCGACCCCGAGCTCGAGGCCGAAATGCTGCGCCGCCTGATGCAGCGCTTCGGTGTCGAACAGCAACGCGCCGCTACCCTGCTGGCGCAGCAGCAGACACCGGAGCAGGCTCGCGTTTTGCGCGAGGCGGGCGCCTCGATCCTGGAAATGGACGAAGGTTTTGACCGCGCATGGCGGCGCGTCGGCCTGGCGCTCGACCGCATCGGCTTTGCGGTTGAAGACCGTGATCGCTCCAAGGGCGTGTATTTCGTGCGCTACATCGATCCCGAAGTCGACAATGCCAGCAAGCGCGACGAAGGGCTGCTCTCCAAGCTGGCCTTCTGGCGCAGCGATACCCAGCAGACTGCGCCGGTCCTGCAGATCACGGTCAGCGAGGCAGGCGAGAAGACCCGGGTCAGTGTCAGCGGCGCGCAGGGCGAGGCCGCCGAGCCCGCAACCCAGACCCGTATCGTCAACCTGCTGCACAAAGAACTGAAGTAATGCGCTTTGCCAGTCTCGGCAGCGGTAGCGAAGGCAACGGCCTGGTCGTCGAGGCCGGCCACACCCGGGTGCTGATGGATTGCGGGTTCGGCCTGGCGGATACGGTGTCGCGACTGGCCCGGCTCGGTCTGCAGCCCGATGAACTGGCCGGTATCGTGGTGACCCACGAGCATGGCGACCATATCGGCGGCGTGGGCCGTCTTGCCCGCAAGTACAAATTGCCGGTATGGCTGACTGCCGGCACGCTCGGAATGGCGCAGGATCTTGACGGAGTTGCGGTGCAGGTGATCGACAGCCATGCGGCATTCGTTGTCGAGGCACTGGAAATCCACCCTTATCCGGTGCCGCACGACGCCCGCGAACCGGTGCAGTACGTTTTTTCCGACGGCGCGAAGCGGCTCGGCGTGTTGACCGACAGCGGCTGCAGCACGCCGCATATCGAGGCAATGCTGACCGGGGTCGAGGCGCTGGTGCTGGAATGCAACCACGATGCGGCGATGCTGGAAAACGGCCCGTATCCCGCCAGCCTCAAGCGTCGGGTGGGCGGGCGCTTCGGTCATCTGGAAAACAGCCAGTCGGCCGCGCTGCTGGAAAAACTGAAACACGATCGCCTGCAATGCGTGATGGCGGCACATGTTTCACGCAAGAACAACACGACCGCACTGGCGCGGCGCGCGCTGGCACAGGTACTCGACTGCGCCGACGACGATGTACGCGTGGCCTGCCAGACGGCGGGATTTGACTGGATAGACCTTTGACGACTTTTGCTGAACTCGGGCTTGCGCCCGACATCCTGCGTGCCCTCGACGAAATGGGTTACGTCACACCGACGCCGATCCAGGAGCAGGTCATTCCGCTGGCGCTGCAAGGCGGCGACATCCTCGGCGCGGCGCAGACCGGCACCGGCAAGACCGCGGCGTTCGCGTTGCCGCTGATCCAGCGCCTGCTGCCGTTCGCCAATTCCGGCACCTCGCCGGCCAAGCATCCGATCCGCGCCTTGATTCTCACCCCGACGCGCGAACTGGCGATCCAGGTCGAGGAGGCCGTGCAGGCCTACACCAAGCACGTGCCGCTGCGTTCGCTGGTGGTGTATGGCGGGGTGAACATCAACACGCAGATTCCCATCCTCAAGACCGGAATCGAGATCCTGGTGGCCACGCCTGGCCGCCTGCTCGACCACGTGCAGAACAAGACGCTGATGCTGAACCAGGTCAACACCCTGGTGCTCGACGAAGCCGACCGCATGCTCGACATGGGTTTCATGCCCGACCTGAAGCGCATCGTCGCGCTGTTGCCGGCACAACGGGTGAACATGATGTTCTCGGCGACCTTCCCGGAAGAAATCCGCAAGCTCGCCGACAGCATCCTCAACAATCCAACCTTCATCGAGGTGGCGCGCAACGAGACCGCGGTGACCGTCACCCAGGTGATGCATCCAGTGCACCACGAGCGCAAGCGCCAGCTGCTCGCGCATCTGATCAAGAGCCGCGACCTGCGCCAGGTGCTGGTGTTTACCGGGACAAAGTTAGGCTGCAACCGCCTCGCCAACGAACTCAACAAGGCCGGCATCCACGCCGATGCGATCCACGGTGACAAGACCCAGCAGGAGCGCATCAAGGCACTCGACGCCTTCAAGGCCGGGACCATCCGCGTGCTGGTCGCCACCGATGTGGCCGCGCGCGGCATCGACATCGAGGCGCTGCCGTTCGTGGTCAACTACGACCTGCCGCACAACCCCGAGGACTATGTCCATCGCATCGGCCGAACCGGTCGCGCCGGCGCGCTGGGTGAGGCGATTTCACTGGTGAGCGAGGCGGAGACGCGTTACCTCAGGGACATCGAGAAGCTTCTCGGCACCACCCTCGAGCCGCTGATCGTTGCCGGATTCGAACCCGGTGCGGCCGACGTGCCGGCTTACCAGTCACGGCCGCCGAGACCCGAGCGCCATGGCGAACATGCTGCCGAACGCCGCGCATCACGCCCCAGACCGGCCGCTTCGCGGGATGCGCTGTTTGATTCACCCTATGTGCCGGGTGAGACAAGACGCAGCGAAGACATGCCGGCTGTGGTGCGTCCGAAATCGAAAAAACAGGTGGCTGCGCTGTTCCGTCCGCCGGCCAAGCCCGATCCTGCCGAATGAGCTGGGAAATCCTCGCGCTGCTGCTTTTCGCCGCGCTGGCTTGGTACTGGTATAGCGGAATGCAGGCGCGCGAGCAGGCGATCGCGGCGGGCCGCCGGACCTGCAACGAGGCAGGGGTGCAGTTTCTCGACGAAAGCGTGGCGCTCGCCAGGATACGCCTGGCGCGCAACAGCCAGGGGCAGTTGCAGTTCCAGCGCCACTACCGCTTCGAATTTTCCGATACCGGCGACAATCGCCGTCCTGCCGAGGTGAGCATGCTCGGCAATCGAGTCGAATGGATCAATCTCGACGGCATGTGGCAACCCGGCCGGGTTGCCAGCGTGACGCGCCTGGTGGAGTGATTGCGCGGCCGCCAGCGCGGCCGCAGGCAATTTATTCCTGCTCTATTTCCAGGATCGCCAGGCTGATCTGGGGGCCCAGATTAGTGTCCCATTCCGCCCAGTTCTCGAAGGCCTTGAGCTTTTCGACCAGCACTGGCTTCATCTCGAAGTCGCTCATGCCGTCGTCGTACATGCGTCGGACTTCAGCCATCAGGATGTCGAACCAGGCCTTCTGCTCCTCGACCAGCTTGCGGTCGCCGCTCTTGCCGTGGCCGGGAATGTAGAGCTTGGCGTTGATCGCCAGGGCCCGCTGGGTTTCCTTCATCACCCCCTTGAAAGTGCCGTCGCGCAGGTTCATCACCTGGCGCGCCAGGACGTTGTCGCCGGTGAAGAGGATGCGGTCTTCGAGCATTTCGATCATCAGGTCGGTCTTGCTATGGCCGTCGGTGGAAGAGTGGATGCGGAAAGTCTTGCCACCGATTTTGAATTCCTGGCCGTCGGCTGCCTCGACCGTGGGAATCTTGGCGCGGGTGCCGTCGGTATAGCCCTGGGTCATGCTCGACATCAACTGGATCCAGAAGGCGTCGGCGCCGTCCTTGGCCGCTCGGATCATCTCCGGGGATCCGATGAGGGTGGCCTTGGGCCAGACTTCCAGCACTGCCTGGTTGCCCAGCCAGTGATCGCCGTGGACGTGGGTGTTGAAGACGTGGGTCACCGGCTTGTCGGTGGTCTTGCGCAGCGCCGCCATCACCATGCGTCCCGCCTGCACGCTCGAGCCGGGATCGATCACCACCACCCCGTCGCGGGTGATGACCCAGGCCGGATTGTTCATGAAGCTCTGGTTCTCGACCGAGGGCACGCCTTGCGGCCCGTGAATGACGTAGAAGTCCGCGCTGACTTTTTCGGCAGGATAGGGGCGGACGATGTCGTTGGGGCCGGCCAGCGCCGAAGTACAAAAGGCGAGGGTGGCAAAAAGGGTGGCGATGCGCATGAAGGTTCTCCGTTGGATTTAGGGTTGAAAAATATACGCGCAGGGAAACTGGGTGAATAGTCGAATCGACCTACCACCATTTCTCGAAAATGATGCGGCTCATCGGCACGCCGAGGTCGTGCAGCAGGGTGCTCATGTCCTCGACCATGCCCTTGGGGCCACACAGGTAATAAAGGGTGTCGTCGGGCACGTCGAGGGCATGCAGCTTGATCGGGTCGATACGGCCGGTGAGGCCATGCCAGGCCGGATCGGGCTGGGTGACGGTGATGCTGACATGGAGGTTGTCGTGGCCGCGCACGGCGGCTTCGAGTTCCTCGCGAAAGAGGATTTCACGGCTGTCCGAGACGCTGTAGAGCAGGTGGGTTTGCGTCGAAAGCCGCGCATCGCGGATGTGGCGGAAGATGGACAGCAGCGGGGTGACCCCGACCCCTCCGCCGATCAGCACCACGTTGTCGCTCATTTCCGGCAGATAGACGAAGGGTCCTTGTCCCTGGGACAGGCGCACCGCATCACCGACGCGGGCGCGCTCGTGCACCCAGCGAGCCACCGGATGGCGCTGGCTGGCCTTGATTGCCAGTTCGATTTCACCCTGATGGATGGGTGAGGTGGTGACGGAATAGCCGGCGGTATGGGATGTGCCATCGATCTCGATGCTGAGGTCGACCCACTGGCCCGGAAGATAACGGAAATCGCTGTCGGTGATTCGCAGTTTCAGCGCGAGGATGCTCGGCGTCGCCGCCGAGATCGCGCTGATTTGGGCGTCGAAGATATGCAAGGATCAGTCCTTTTTGGCGAAGCTGAGCGACGCGGAATTGATGCAGTAGCGCATCCCGGTCGGGGCCGGGCCATCGGGAAACACGTGCCCGAGGTGGGACCCACAGCGGCGGCACAAGGCTTCCACCCGCACCATGCCATGGCTGCTATCGGTTTTTTCCGCGATCGCGTCGGCGTTGATCGGCTGGCAGAAGCTCGGCCAGCCGGTGCCGGAATCGAACTTGCTGTTCGAGTCGAAAAGCGGCTCACCGCAGGCGGCGCACCGGTATTCGCCGTTTTCGTGATGGTCCCAGTATTGCCCGGTGAAGGCTCGCTCGGTACCCTGTTCGCGCAGGATGCGATACTGCTCTGGGCTAAGGATTTCGCGCCATTCGGCGTCGCTTCTGGTTTTGTCGAAACTCATGGCAGGTCTCCGTAGGGCATGAATTCTATTCATGGTTGACACCGTAATGGTAACCGGTTTATTCTTCGTTCAGGTATTAGACTTAGTCTAAAAACCCGAATTCATCACTGTCCGAGCTGCTATAAATAAAGTGATAGTTTGCTGGAACAGGGATGGAAATCTCAGTGCTGCAAAGCGTTTCTAATGAACCAAGGAGAATAGGTTATGGAACTCAAAGGCTCGAAAACCGAACAACATCTGAAAGACGCATTCGCCGGCGAATCGCAGGCCAACCGTCGCTA
>JBAPWR010000464.1:0-7109 GCA_049283775.1 Thiobacillus sp. | reverse complement strand
TCCTTCTCGGTGCCCTCGATGATCTTCGTTTCTTTGCCTTCCATTACGAAGTCAGCCACGCGAAGAGCGGTTGCTCTGCCCTTGTCGTCAACGACCACACCAATCGGAGTCACCCCACCGATGATTTCGATGCCTTCCTGCTGTGCATGCTCGACTTCGTGCTTGTTCGCCGCCATCTTGTCGATGGTCGCACGTGACACCAGCACCACCTCGGCACCTTCACGGGCGGAAATGGAGGCAACGTCGGAGGCCATGTGGCCGGCGATCACAGCCTCGGGACGCTCATCCGCGGTGCCGCTCTTGGTGACATTGCCCAGACGGCGCGCAACGGTTGCCACGTCGATCGAGGTATCGCCACCACCGATGACCACCACGCGGTTGCCGACGTGCTGCAGACGTCCTTCGTTGAAGGCGCGCAGGAAGGCAACGGCAGTGACGCAGTTGGGGGCCTCGGCACCGGGCACCGGCAGCGGACGGCCGGCCTGTGCACCCATCGCCATGAAGATGGCGTCGTAGTCCTTTTCGATCTGCTCGAAGCTGATGTCGGAGCCGATGCGGGTCTTGAGACGGGTTTCCACGCCAAGGTCGATGATGCGCTTGATTTCGGCGTCGAGCATTTCACGCGGGGTACGGAAACCGGGAATGCCGTAGCGCATCATGCCGCCAAGTTCTTCGTGCTCGTCGAAAATGGTCACGCCATGGCCGCGCAGACGCAACTGATAAGCGGCGGCCAGGCCGGCGGGGCCAGCACCGATCACGGCGACTTTCTTGCCGGTTTCGGCGGCGGTCGACGTGTAGGCCATGTTGTTTTCGATACCCCAGTCACCGACGAAGTGCTCGACCGCATTGATGCCGACATGGTCTTCGACCATGTTGCGATTACAGCCGGATTCGCAAGGTGCCGGGCAGACGCGGCCCATCACGCCAGGGAAGGGGTTGGCTTCGGTAATGCGACGGAAAGCGTATTCCTGCCAGGTCACGCCTGCGGGCGGCTTCTCGATGCCGCGCACGATGTTCAGATATCCGCGGATGTCTTCGCCTGCCGGACACGAACCCTGGCAGGGCGGCGTGGAAAGCACGTACTCCGGGCACTTGTGCGTCCAGCTCGACTGGAAAATCCTGTCCTGGTTGGAGCGGAAGTCAGCCTCTGACTCGCCATCCTTATAACGACGCCATGTAACGCCTTCGGTTTTTGCTTTGTTCGTCGTGACAGCCATGTTGGTTCTCCTAACGCCTACGTAACTAAAGATAGATAAATCGCAATCAGCCTGCTTATTCAGCCTTGTCCAGCTGGATTGCCTTGCTAACCAATTGATGGACACCGCCCACCATGCTCATGTCGAAACCATACTTGGGCAACACCTTGGTGAACTGCGCCTTGCAGATCGCGCAGATCAAAGCCAGGAAATTCACCTGGTGTTCCTTCACCACATTATTCAATGCCGTTACGCGTGGCAATGCACCCTTGACACGCACTTCCATCAGGTCGTCGGTCAGCACGCCCCCGCCGCCGCCGCAGCAGAAGGTTGCTTCACGAATCGTATCGTCCGCCATGTCATGATAATTGTTGGCGACGGCCTTGATCAGCTCGCGCGGAATGGTGAACTGGCCGCCCGGCTCAGTCCCCATGCGTGACGCGCGCGCCACGTTGCACGAGTCGTGATAGGTCACGACAAGATCATCGTTGGCCGATGGATCAACCTTGATCGTGCCGGCCTTGATCAAATCATTGGTCAGTTCGCAAATGTGCTGCGGCTGCGGGTAATTATGGTCCAACTGCTTCTGCAGTTCGATCGAGAATGGATCATTGCCGCCGTAGCCGATGCCGGTCAGGGTATTCCAGAAGCTGTAGGCTACGCGCCAAGCGTGGCCGCACTCGCCGACCACGATTCGCTTGACGCCGAGTTCCAGCGCGGCGTCGCGAATACGCATGGCGACATTGCGCATGGTTTCGTAGTTGCCGTTGAACAAGCCAAAGTTGCCGGCTTCTGAAGCGTGCGAAGACATAGTCCAGCTAATGCCAGCAGCATGAAAGACCTTGGCATAGCCCATCAGGGATTCCACGTGAGGCTCGGCGAAGAAGTCTGCCGAGGGGGTAATCAGCAGGACTTCGGCCCCCTTGACGTCAAGTGGAATCTTGACTGCAACACCGGTGGCATCTTCCATGTCTTCCTCAAGGCCACTCAGGGTGTCTTCCAGGGCCGGACCAGGCAGGCCGAGGTTATTGCCGATCTTCTGTACCTTGCCGAGAATCTCGTTGGAGTACTTCTGGCCCATGCCGACATGGTTGAGGATCTCGCGGCCGGCCATGGTTATTTCGGCCGTATCGATGCCGTAGGGGCAGTACACCGAGCAGCGGCGACACTCCGAGCACTGGTGGTAATAGCTGTACCAGTCGTCCAGAACTTCTTTGGTCAGATCCCTGGCACCGACCAGTTTGGGAAACAACTTGCCTGCGGTGGTGAAATAGCGGCGGTAGACCTGACGCATCAGATCCTGCCGCGCCACCGGCATGTTCTTCGGATCCGAGGTGCCCAGGTAATAGTGGCATTTGTCAGTACAGGCGCCACAATGGACGCAGGCATCGAGGAAGACCTTCAGTGAACGGTACTTTCCGAGGAGGTCTCCCATCTTCTCGATGGCCCGCTGATGCCAGTCTTCGCCCAGCTCGTGCGGATAGCCCATGAAGTCCTGCACCGGCTTGGGAGCGGGAAAGGACTTGACATGCGCCATCACCCCTTCCTTCAGCTTGGGGATCTCGATGTCGTCCTTCAGTTCGGGTATGTCAAATTCGGCAGCAGCCACTTGCGATTCCTCTTACCGTTATCCGCTATCAGTCTTGCGAAACTCGACGCGCTTATTTTTGGTCCAGGCGCGCCGCCCAGGCCGCGACGTGGCGATGCTCACGCGGGTTGTCGACCTGGTTGCGCGTCGGGCTGAAGAACAGGCCCGGTGCGTGCAAAAGCTTGCTCACCGGGAAGATCACCATCAGCAGGGCAACCATGGTCAGATGCGCAAGCAGAATCGGATCCTGCGGCACCGGCTGGATGTCGAAATACATCAGCCCCATGAAGAAGGCCTTCAGAGCCACGATGTCGGCATGGACGACGAAGGTCATCAGCATCCCGGACAAGCCGATCGCAATCAGCAGCACCAGCATCAGGTAATCGGAAGGCGTCGAGATGTAACGCACGCGATCCACCAGAAAGCGTCGGGCGAGCAGGCCAGCAAGGCCCACCACCATCATGATGCTGGCGTACTTGCCAAACGGCTGGATGATGCCGACCCAGAACCAGACGGGTTCGGTGAAGTAGCGCAGGTGGCGCAGCAGCACCAGCAGCAGCCCGAAATGGAACAGCCAACCGAACACCCAGATCCATTTGTTGGACTTGAACAGCGATTCGAACAGCACGACTTCCTTCGCCATGCGATACACAACACCGGATTGTGTCGTAGGGGCAGGCGTGGTCGGAATTTTGAGTGGCGCAGGGGTACGTGAGTAGTCAACAATCTTGTAGACCAGCCCCACCAGCAGCAACAAGGTGGCTGCGTAGAACATCCCGGCAAAAATCATCGTTAAAGTAGACAAACCCAATCCCCTAACAACACGCAGTTTTCAAATCGGACATGGCGCGGAAGCAGTGCTTCCGATTTGAAAACAGCCTGTTTCGTGAATCAAAACCGCCCCGTCGGACTGACCAGGGCGGCCTGACAAATCAAAACCGCTCAGATACAGCCAGTGGGCTTCGGCAGGCCGGCGATCTTACATGCCTGCTTGGCGGGGCCGTAGGGGAACAACTCGTACAGGTACTTGTTGTTGCCTTTTTCCGGGCCGAGCTTCTTGCCAATGGCCTTGGTCAGAACGCGAACAGCGGGAGCGATCTGGTATTCGGCGTAGTACTCGCGCAGGAAGTTGACCACTTCCCAGTGGCTGTCGGTCAGTTCGACCTTTTCTTCGACGGCCATGTACTTGGCGATGTCTTCATTCCACTGCGACAGGTCAACCAGGTAACCTTCTTCGTCCACTTCCACTTCTTTTCCGGCGATATTCACCATGGGCATAGCAATACTCCTTTGATTAAAAGTTACAGCCAAGACTGACAGTTGCTGTGCTCTGCGACCAGATCCACAAAACCGCCGTAATCCACGACATTGACTCCGTCCAGCACACGCCCGGCCATGCCGCGCGCCGCCAGATCAGGACCGAGTGCGTAAATCTTGAGGTCAGCTGCTGCCGCCTGGATTTTCGCCGCCGCCGCGTTGCCGTTCGTCGCTGCGTAAACCGCGTCTTCGATCAACAACACAGCAGAACCTTTGGTAGCCATGCGCAGGCAGCTTTCCAGCGAACTGCGCTCAGTGGCCGATTTATTTACGATATGCAGCATGTCTATCCCCTTAGAAGCTGATCACGACGTCCTGCTCAGCCATGAGATTTGCCATCTCATCGACGGAGAGCACCGTCACATCCACAATCAGGTCATCTTCGGTCAGACCGCGTGCATCCATCGACGCCTGATCGACATACAACTTCTCGATATCGTAGCCTTCCAGTGCACGGTAGGTCTTGGAGAAGTCCTTGACCTCGATACCCTTGGAGTCGATGCCCTTCATTAGCTGGTAAACACCATCATCGGTGAAGACCATGCTGACATCCTGATCGAAAGCAGCCGTAATCAGCACCACCTCCAGACCTTCCAGCGCATACACGGTACCGTGGGGCGCCTTGCGGTTCAGGAACATGAATTTCTTGACGATGCCAGAGCCGTCGTCCATTTCGTCCATATCGCTCATCTCGCTATTCCTCAATCACCGAACGTCACGAGACGATCGTACTGAATACCCATTTCCACCAACTGACCCAGACCGGAGATGCGATATCCCGGGGCCAGGATTTCATCCTTGATGCCACGGCGCAACGCTGCCGCAACACAGACGACCAGATCGACGCCGTGCTCTTCGGCCAGCTTTGACCAGCGCGTGCTGACGTTGCGGTCATCCTGCGGAGGCTCAGCCAGGCGATTGGCGTTGTTCACGCCATCATGGTAGAAAAAAACTCGCGGAACTTTGTGACCCTTCTCGATCGCCGTACGGGCGAAGAGATAAGCAGAGTCACTGGCCTGATGATTGAAAGGCCCTTCGTTTACAAGAATGCCGAATTCCATGGCTAGTTCAAACTCCGAAAAATCCAGTCTTATTCTGCACTTCACCCCCGCCGCACCTAAGTGCGACGGGGGAACACATCTTAGAAACGGATGTGAGCAGAAGCGTTCAGGTTGGCACGACCACCACGCCAGTTATCGATGTGATACTTGGTGAAGGGCAGACCGGTCTTCTCGAAGAATGCGGGCCAGCCAATGCGGTCGATCCAGTCGATCATGCGCTCCCACGGCTTGCCGTCTTCCTTGTAGGTGGCGAGGATCTTCTTGACCACTTCGCCGACTTCCGGCCAACGCGGTGCGTTGTTCGGCAGGCCAGCAGCGACCAGCTTGTGGAAGGTCGGCTTGGAACGGGCGTTGGAGTTCTTGCCGCCCACCCAGATCGCAATCTTGGAGTGCTCGGGATCATTGATCTGCATCGGCGGGCAGGGCGGGAAGCATGCGCCACAGCAGATGCACTTCTTCTCGTCGACTTCCAGCGAGGGTTTGCCGTTCACCAGAGCGGGACGGATCGCAGCCACCGGGCAGCGCGCCACGACAGAGGGACGCTCACACACGTTGGCGACCAGATCGTGGTTGATCTTCGGCGGTTTGGTGTGCTGAACGATGATGGCGATGTCAGCCTGGCCGCCGCAGTTGATTTCGCAGCAGGAAGTGGACAGCTTGACGCGGTTGGGCATCTCGCACTTGACGAAGTCGTCGTACAACTCGTCCATCAGGGCCTTCACCACGCCGGAAGCGTCGGTGCCGGGAATGTCGCAGTGCAGCCAGCCCTGGGTGTGGGCGATCATGGACACCGAGTTGGCGGTGCCACCGATGGGATAACCCTTGTCGGACAGCGCCTTGATCAGCGGCTCGACCTTGGAGCCGTCGGCCACCATGTATTCGATGTTGGAACGCGCGGTGAAACGCACGAAACCGTCGCCGTACTGGTCGGCGATATCGGCCAGTTCGCGGATGGTGTAGTGGTCCATCTGACGCTGGGTACCGGCCTTGACGGTCCAGATTTCGTCGCCGGATTCGGCGCGGTGATACAGGACACCCGGCTTCGGATGGCTGTGGAAAGACCACTTGCCATAGTTCTTCACCATGACGGGGTGCATGTAGGGCATCGGATCCGGTGCGCCGGATTCGATAGGCGGACGTAGTTCTGCCATTTTATATCTCCAACTCTGATTTAATGCGCCGAACCCGGATCACTCCAAGGCCCGGGGTTAAGCGAAACTTAAGCGGCCGACTGCTTGTACTCGTTCCACTTCTCGACTTGCTCGTCCCAGTCGTCGGAACGGAAGTAGGGGTTGGAACGCGGCTCTTTGATCATGTTGGGGTCGACCGGGATGTCCAGACCTTCAAGGAAGTTGGTCAGACCGATACGCTCGATCATTTCACCGGTACGCTCGTGCTCCAGCGCGTTTTCGGCGAAGAAGTCGAGGATGTTGCGAGCCAACTCGTTCAGCTTCTCGAAGTCGTCGTCGGACTCGAGCTTCATGAACGGGATCACCACGGTACCCATGGTCGCGCCAATCTTCAGCACGCCCTTGCCGCCCACCAGGATGGACACGCCCTTGTCATTGCCGGGCAGCAGACCGCCGGGGATGACGTTCAGGCAGTGCATGCAGCGCACGCAGTTCTTGTTGTCGATGCACATGGTGTTGCCGTCGCCCAGGTTGGCGGCGGAAACGTGCTCGCTGGCCTTGAACTTGTCGGTCGGCACCAGGGTGATGGCTTTGGTCGGGCACTTGCTGATCACGTCGTTGACGAGATCATTCATGCCGTGGGCCTTCATATAGTCCTGAACTTGGGCTTCATTGACGCGGATGTTGTCGCGCCACGTGCCGATGGTGGCCATGTCGGAACGCTGGATGGCGTTGACGCAGTCGTTCGGGCAGCCGGAGAACTTGAACTTGAACTTGTAGGGCAGGGACGGACGGTGCATGTCGTCCAGGTTGTTGT
>JBAPWR010000463.1:0-1884 GCA_049283775.1 Thiobacillus sp. | reverse complement strand
GTCCCCGGCATCGTCGTCGCTGAGGAACTTGTAGGGCCAGTAGCTGAGCGCCTTGGTGCCGATGCGGATGTGGCGCAGATTGGGCAGGTCGGCCGTAAGCAGGGGCTCGATGTATTCCGCCAGATGGCGGGCCGACATGATCAATGGGTCGCCGCCGGTGAACAGCACGTCGGTGACCTGAGGGTTGGCCTGCAGGTAGGCCACCAGGCGATCCGCCTCGCGGCTGGCGAACTTGAGCTCGGACATGCCGACGAACTGCGGCCAGCGAAAACAGAAGCTGCAATAGGCGTGGCAGGTCTGGCCCTGGCTCGGAAAGAACAGCACGGTTTCGCGGTACTTGTGCTGCATCCCGTCCAGGGACTCGCCCTCCAGGGTCGGGATATTGTGACTGATCTGTCCGGCCGGATGGGGGTTGAGCAGCAGGCGAATGCGATCGGCGGCCTGCTTGATCAAATCGGGTTCCGCCCCGCCCTTCACCAGGGCGGCGATTTCCTCGTAGTGGTCCGGCAACAGCATGCCGCGCTGGGGAAAGTTCAGGACGAACAGCGGATCCTGCGGGACATTTCCCCAGTCGATGAGCTGGTCGACGACGAAGTTGTTGGTCTTGAACGGCAGGACCCGGCCGACCACCTCGATGTCGAACTTGATTGCTTCCGGCACGTCGGCCATCTGCGGGATATCGCGGAAATTGGCCAGGGAATAGGCCTTGTACTTGCCGCCTTCATGCATGGACTTGCTCCGTTACAGGGTCGCCGACAATATCCAAGAGAATTTGCTGGCTCCGCCTTCCAGAAAGGCGAACAGTTTAAACAAAAACGTTTTACATAAACATTCCCTGTCGGCCACAGCGACCCACCTCATGCAATTTAGCCCGGTGATGGCGGCAAGGAAAGATTCCTCGCGCTGTCCTCATGACGCAAGGACTGTTATGTCCGGCGAGACGCACGCGCCTCAGCGCGACAGCAGCGCAACCAGCGACAAGACGATCGCCAGCAGCGAGGCGGCAATGGCCAGGCCGCTCAGCAGACTCGTCCGCTTGAAACGGGCCTCGGCGACCGAGGCACCCTGTTCGAGCGCGGCCACGGTCTTCTGCAACTGCTCGGCCAGTTCCTTCACATGCAGCGCATTTTGCGAGGCTGCGTTTTGCAGTTCGCTGATTTGCCGCTGCAGGATCTCGGACTGGCTCGTCGTCGCCTCGTCGCTTTTACGCGTGGTGAATACCGGCAAGGCCGCCGAGACGATCGGACTGACGAAAGGCAGGATTGCCTTTACCGCGGGAATAAACCATGCAGCCATGGAACCTCCTTTTCAAGATGTGATGATTGCACGCCGCCCTAGCGGATCCTCGCGGAACCGTTCGGGGCGACCGGCCGTGCCGCCTGCTTGAACAGTGCCAGCGCCAGCGTCCGCTGCACGGCGTGATCGACGATCGGCGCGGGGTAATCGCGGCCGATGACGCAACCCAGTCGCTGCTGCTCATCGGCAGGCAGCGTCCACGGAGCATGGAGATAGTTGTCGGGCACCATCGCGAGTTCGGGCAGATAGCGGCGGATGAACCTGCCCTGCGGGTCGAAGCGCTCGGACTGCGTCAGCGGATTGAAAATGCGGAACCAGGGCTGGGCATCGCAGCCGACCGAGGCCGCCCATTGCCAGCCGCCGCTGTTGGCAGCGAGATCGAAGTCGATCAGCTTGTCGGCAAAGTAGCGCTCGCCGCGGCGCCAATCGACCAGCAGGTCCTTGGTCAGGAACGAGGCGGCGACCATGCGCAGGCGGTTGTGCATGTAGCCGGTCTGGTTGATCTGGCGCATTGCCGCATCGACCAGGGGGTAGCCGGTGCGCGCCTCGCACCAGGCCGCGAAATGCCCGGGTGGGTCGGGCCACGGC
>JBAPWR010000462.1:0-2767 GCA_049283775.1 Thiobacillus sp. | reverse complement strand
GTCTCGAGCTTGGACTTGCGTTCCTTGAGGCCCTGGATGGTCTTGTTGTCCATCACCTCGGGCAGCGCCTGGATCGCGGTGCCCTGCACGCTGTTGTAGAGGGTCTCGGCGCGGATGCGGTCCTGCTGCGCCTGGGTCAGCGCGGTGGTGAAGCCTACCAGCACCTGGGTGTCGATGCTGCCGCCTTCCGCGTTGTCGCCGGCCTTGACCAGTTCTTCCTGGCGGGCGAAGGTCACCAGCGCCTTCTCCGATTCCTCGAGCTTGGCCTGCACCTGCTGCAACCGGTCCTGCAGGAAGGTCTTGGCGTAGGACGTGGCATCCAGCCGCCGTGCCAGGTTGAGGTTGATGAATACCCGCGCCACCGAATTCGCCACCTCGGCCGCCAGCCGGGCGTCGGGGCTGTCGAAATGCAGCCGCAGCAGGCGCGAGTTGCCGACCGGCTCGACCGACAGGCCGCCCTGCACCGCGCCCACCACGGCACGGGTTTTTCTGCTGATGTCTTCGCTGCCGCTGGCGGCCTGGGCAACGCCCTTGTCCTGCTTCAGCCAGGGCAGCCAGGTTTCCAGCAGCGAGGGCTTCGGCGGCTGGTTGAAGGCCGGGTGCTCGGTCAGGTTGAGTTCGTTGACCACCCGCTCGGCGGTGGCTCGGCTCTTCAGCACCTCCTGCTGGGTGCGCAGATATTCGCTACTGTCCCAGCTGGTCTGCGCGCCCGAAGTCACCTGTTCGTACTGGACGATCTTGAGGTCCTCGGAATCGATCTGCAGCAGGGTGCTGGCGCGGTAGATGGGCGTGGTCAGATAGGTGGCGGTCATCACCGCGACGACGACGATGGCGAAGAAGGTCAGCACCGTCCACTTGCGCCGCATGATCACGGCCCAGTAGGCGCGCAGGTTGATCGAGTCCTCGTCGTCCTCGTCGCTCATCCAGTCCTGCATCACCTGGGTGCTGAGGGCGGTCTCGCGGCGCTCGACCAGGGCGCGCGAGCGGCGCGCGGCGGAATCGGCCGCGTCTGGCGGCAGGGAGTCGTCAGCAGTCGCCATGGCGGATCGGGGTCGTTGCAGGCAGTTCGGGGAACAGCGTGGCGGGCGTTGCGGACGACGCTGCGCCGCAACGGAAGCGGTACTGCAGGGTCATCAGAACAGCGCGCCGAAGACGGCGATGTCGCGCAGGAACTCGGCCATTCCCCTGACTTTCTCGCGTACTTCGGAATGGGCCACCACCACGACGTCGCTGGTCATCAGCGGGGGATCCTCGGCCTCGCCCTTGCGGATCGGCTCGAGGTCGAAGACCAGCACCTCGCGCGAACCGTCCGGCAGGGTGCGGAAAACCTTGATGTCGCTTTCGATGGCGAACTTGCCGAGGCCGCCGGCCAGTGCGAGCGCCTGCATCAGCGTGGTCTTGCCGCTGATCGGGAAGATGCCGGACTTGTTGACGCTGCCGCCGACGGTGACGCGCTGGCTGACGAATTCCTTGATGAACACGCTGACCTGGGGATCCTGCAGGTAGTTTTCCTGCAGCTTGCGCGCGATCAGGGTTTCGAGCTCGTAGCCGGTCAGCCCGCCGGCCTTGACCTGTCCGATCAGCGGCAGGCTCAGCGAGCCGTCGCTGTTCACCCGCACCGTGCGCGACAGCTCGGGCACCTGGAAGACCGAGATTTCCAGCAGGTCGGAGGGGCCGATGCGGTATTCGTTGACGACCTGCGCCAGCAGCTCCTCGGCGCTGGCGTGCACCGGCGGGATCGCGGCGGGGACTCCGGCCTCGTGGTCGGGTCCCGCGGCGAAAGCCGGCTGGACGAGAGCCAGTCCGGCGAGCATGCAAACGGCAGAGATACTCAGCTTCATCGTAGGACTCCTTGCGGCCTCAGGCGGCCCGCCCGAACAGTCGCTGCCACAGGCCTTTTCCGCGCGACGCGGCGGGATTGCGGATGCGTTGCGGCATGGCCTCGGGCGCCAGGTTGCGAAGTATACCGAGCGGCCGGGTCTCGACCAAGTGAATGGATTCCTCGGCGCCGACCCACTGGGCGGCGGCCTCGCGGCCCTCCGCCAGCAGCGGCGGACGGCGCTCGGGATGGTGGGCATCGGTCGCCAGGATGTCGACCCGGCCCTCGTCGAGCATGCGCTCGCCCCAGTAGCGCGCGGCCTTGCCGAAGCGCCCGGTCAGGCTACCCGCGGTGACCTGCATCCAGGCGCCCTTGTCGGACAGGGCGCAGAAGGTCGGGTAGTGGTTCTCGATCCAGCTCAATCGCTCCGGATGGGTGATCACCGGCACGTAGCCGGCCGCGATCAGGGCGAAGACGAAGCTGTCGAATTGCGGCGGCGCAACATGATGCGGCGGCTCCAGCAGGAAATAGCGGCTGTCGGCGAGCGAGGGCACGGTGCCGGCCTTGAGCCGCGGCAGCAGGTCGGGCGAGACGTGGGCGTCGGCGCCCCAGGTGAGTTCCAGGGGGATGCCGGCTTCGGCGAGGTGGCCGCGCAGCGTGTCGATGTGAGCGCGGATGCCGGCCGTATCGTTCTCGAACAGGCCGGGATAGATGTGCGGCGTGCAGGCGAGGGTGGTGATGCCGTCGTCCACCGCCATGCGCGCCATCTGCAGCGCCATGTCGAGGTCGGCCGCGCCGTCATCGATGCCCGGCAGCAGGTGGCAGTGCAGGTCAATCATGGGCAGGCTCGACCATGACCGTGGCCGGTGCGGTGCGCATGCGCAGCAGGCGGTTGCGCAGGCGCCGCAGCTTCTTCATCAGCTTCCAGGCGTGCAGCATGCCGTAGAG
>JBAPWR010000461.1:0-3482 GCA_049283775.1 Thiobacillus sp. | reverse complement strand
GGCAGCATCGCCCCACCCTGCCCTCGACGCTGGCAACGGAAAAGGCGACCAACCCCTTCCTGCGTTTCCATCAGGCCTCGATGCGTGCCCATGCAGCACGCCACCTGGGGCGGCAAGCCGTTGATGACGCAGAGGTTTTCGGCGCCATCCGGGCCCTGAAGGACCGCTACGACGGTTGACCTGCGGCGGCCACCGACTTAGCATTGCTTTCATGTTGAGTACGGGAGACCGTCTTGCCCGGAATCAAGCTGTTTCTGAATGGATTGCTCGGCCTCGGTGTGCTGTTTGCCCCGCAGGCTTACAGCGAGTCGACTATTTCCCTCCACTGGGAAACCGATATCTCCCTTCCTGGCGAGCGCGAGGCCAGCGCTGACCTCGACCTCTGGCAGCGAGTCCGCGACGGCTTCAGGATCAAGGAGAGCGCGAACCCGCTGATCGCCGTCCATGAAAAATGGTATGCCGCACGGCCACAGCACATGCAGCGCGTCACCGAGCGCGCGCGCCGCTATATGTTCCATATCGTCGAGGAAGTCGATCGTCGCAGCATGCCGATGGAAATCGCCCTGCTGCCGATGATCGAAAGCGCCTTCGATCCGCAGGCGCTCTCTCCATCCGCGGCATCCGGCATCTGGCAGTTCATCCCCTCAACGGGCTCGCTCTACGGTCTCAAGCAGGACCACTGGTACGACGGCCGGCGCGACATCCTCGCCTCGACCCATGCCGCACTCGACTACCTTGGCAAGCTCTACCTCGACTTCGGCGACTGGCAGCTGGCTCTCGCGGCCTACAATTGCGGCGAGGGCTGCGTCGCTCGCGCAATTGCCCGCAACGTGCAGATGGGACTGCCGACGAGTTACGCCAGCCTTACATTGCCCGAGGAAACCCGGCACTACGTGCCCAAACTGCTCGCAGCGAAGAAGCTCATCCTCGACCCCGAGCGCTACGGCATCGCCATCGCCCCGCTTCCCAATCAGCCCTACTTCGCCCAGGTCGCGTTGCCGGGCAGCATCGACATCCCCTCGGCCGCGCGGCTGGCAAACATGAACACCGACGAATTCGTCTCGCTAAATCCCGCCTACTCGCGCAATCTCATCCGCACCGACACTCCGGTGAACGTGCTGATTCCGGTCGGCAAGGCGCAGGTGTTCGAGAGCAATTTGCAGAACGGCAAATGGGACACCTGGAAACCCTACGCCGCGAAGAAAGGCGAGCGGCTCGATGACATCGCCCGCGAATTCGGCACGACTGCGCGTCGTCTGGACGAACATAACCAGATCAGCCTGAAGGCGGGCAAGCTGGCGCGTGACCAGACGATCCTGGTGCCACACAACGGCCGGGCCATGCTCGCGAGTGCGCCCCCCAGAACCGAGCAAGGTACGCAACATTTTCATTATGTCGCTCGCGGCGAAACGCTGTTCGGCATCGCGCGCCGCTACGGCATCAGCGTCACCGCCCTGCTCGACGCCAACCCTGGCCTTACCGCCAAACTCGGGGCCGGCCAGACGCTGCGCCTGCCCTTGCAGGAAACACCCGATCAGGCTCCCGCCGAAATCACGCTGGCCAGCTATTCAGCGAATCGACAGGCGATGACGAATTATCTCGTCCAGCCTGGCGACACCCTGTTCGGCATCGCACGGCGCCACAATGTCAGCGTGGTCGATTTGCGTTCCTGGAACCCGTCGCTTGCATCGAACGGTCAGATCAAGGCGGGGCAGCGCATCGTCATCGGCAGCCGTTGAAGGGCTGGCAGCCGCCCGGGCGGCGCGCTCAGTCAGGCTCGGCCGGATCGTTCTTGTCGGCCATGATGAAATAGATACCCGCAGCGGCCAGCACCATCCACAGGACGACGGCCCAGAAACCGAATCGCTCCGACAAGCTGCCCATGAAAAGCAGCGTTCCCAGCGCGATGGCAAGCAGGATGTTGCCGATCATGAATTTGGAACGGGGCGGGGAATTTTTCACGTCTGGTCTCCGAAAGATTTTGTGAGGCGGCGTCGGCTGCGTCAAACCCGCCCGGCCACCCAGTGGCATTTGACCCAGTGTTCCGCTCCGGTCTCGGTCTTGTCCGGATAGGCCTGGCGGCAAAGCGCCCCGGCGCGGGGGCAACGCGGGTGGAAATGGCAGCCCTGCGGCGGTTTGAGCGGTGAAGGCTGATCGCCGGCGAGGCGGATGACGGATTTGCCGGTCGCGCCGTCAATGCTCGGGACCGCGCTGACCAGAGCCTGGGTGTAGGGGTGACGGGGAGCACGCAGCACCTCGGCGGCGGGTCCCTGTTCGACGATGCGCCCCAGATACATCACCGCGACCTGGTGCGACAGGTATTCGACGACGGCGAGGTTATGGGTGATGAACAGGTAGGCGATGCCGAGGCTGTCCTGCAGGTCCTTCAGCAGGTTGAGTATCTGCGCCTGCACCGACACGTCGAGCGCGCTGGTCGGTTCGTCGCAGATCACCAGCCGCGGCGAGATCGCCAGAGCGCGGGCGATGGCGATGCGCTGGCGCTGACCACCGGAGAATTCATGCGGATAGCGGCTGCCGGCATCATCCGGCAGGCCCGTCTGGCGCAGCAGTTGCGCCACGGCTTCGGCGCGTCCGCCGGACGATCCGACATTCAGCGCATCCATTCCCTCGAGCAGGATGTCCGCCACCCGCATCCGCGGGTTGAGCGAGCTGAACGGGTCCTGGAAGATCATCTGCGCCTGGCTGCGCAGCGATTGCAGCGCCTGAGGGTTGCGCGCGGTGATGGCTCGACCGTCGAGGCTGATGTTGCCGGCGGTCGGTTCGATCAACTGCAGGATCGCCTTGCCGACGGTGGTTTTGCCGCAGCCGGATTCGCCGACCAATGCCAGGGTACGCCCGGCGCGGATGTCGAGCGATACCGCGTCGACCGCGCGGACGTGGCCGACCGTGTGCTGAATGATTCCGCGGCGGATCGGAAAGTGCACGTCGAGATCGCGCACCTGCAGCAATGGCGCCGTCTCCTGCGCATGCGTGCGAGGCGGTGCGGCAGGACGCAAGGGGCGCTGCGAAAGTTGGCCGGCGAGGTGGCAGCGCACCCGCTGACCGGCGATCTCGGTCCAGCCCGGCGAAACCTCGCGGCAACGCTGCAGCGCATATGGACAACGCGGGGTAAAGCGACAGCCTGCGAGCCTGCCGTCGAGTTTCGGCACCTGGCCGGGAATCATCGCCAGCCGCTCGCCATCGCCGGGACGTGGCAGCGCCTCGAACAGCATGCGGCTGTAGGGATGTTGCGGCGCGGCGAAAAATCCATTGCGCGCGCCCTCCTCTACCAGTTCGCCGGCATACATCACCCCGACCCGGTCGGCATTCTCGGCCACCACCCCCAGGTCATGGGTGATCAGGAGCATGCCCATGCGCTGCCGCGCGCGCAGTTCCCGCAGCAGGTCGAGCACCTGGGCCTGGATGGTGACATCCAGCGCCGTCGTCGGCTCGTCGGCGATCAGCAGCTGCGGTTGGCCGGC
>JBAPWR010000460.1:0-1626 GCA_049283775.1 Thiobacillus sp. | reverse complement strand
GCAATCACCCGACCAACCAGGGCGTACTTTGCGCCAAGGGTTCGGCGGGGATCATGAAGCAGTACTCGACCGCCAAGCTGACCCAGCCGCTGATGCGCAAGCCCGGCACCGAGCGCGGCGAGGGAATCTACGAGCCGATTACCTGGGAGCAGGCGCTCGACGTGTTGACCGAGCGGCTTGAAGAGATTCGCGCCACCGACCCGTCCAAACTCGCCTTCTTCACCGGACGCGACCAGATGCAGGCGCTCACCGGCCTCTGGGCGCAGCAGTTCGGTACCCCCAACTGGGCTGCGCACGGCGGTTTCTGTTCGGTCAACATGGCGGCGGCGGGCCTCTACTCGATCGGTTTTTCTTTCTGGGAATTCGGCGCGCCCGACTGGGATTACGCCAAATACTTCATCCTCTGGGGGGTGGCCGAGGATCACTCCTCCAACCCGATCAAGATCGGCCTGGAAAAACTCAAGCGCCACGGCGGCAAATTCGTCACCGTTAATCCGGTGCGCACCGGCTATTCGGCGATCGCCGATGAATGGCTGCCGATCAAGCCTGGCATGGACGGTCTGCTGGCGATGTCGATGGTGCACGTGCTACTGCAGCGCGAACTGTTCGACTATGAATTCCTTGTCCGCTACACCAATGCGTCCTGGCTGGTGGTGCAGACCCCGGGACAGCAGGGCGACGGCCTGTTCCTGCGCGACGACAAAGGTCAGCCGCTCATTTGGGATCTGGAAAAGGAAGCCTTCAGGGACGGCATGGACGGCGATATCGCCCCGGCGCTGTTCGGCGAGTACGTCGCGCATGACGGCCGCCGCGTCAAGACCGTGATGTCGCTGATGGCCGAGCGCTATCTCGACGAACGCTACGCACCGGAGAAAGTCGCGCTGGAATGCGGCGTGCCGGCCGAGACCATCGAGCGCATCGCCCTTGAGATGGCGCACATCGCCTTCAAGGAGACGGTCGAGCTGCCGATCGAGTGGACCGACGTCTGGGGGCGCAAGCACGACAAGGTCGTCGGCCGTCCGGTGGCGATGTACGCGATGCGCGGCATCTCCGCACACTCCAACGGTTTCCACGCCTGCCGCGCGATCCACATGATCCAGATGCTGCTCGGCGCGCTCGATGCGCCGGGCAACTTCCGCGCCCGCGCACCCTATCCGAAGCCGATTCCGCCGCACCAGCTGCCGGAAAACAACATCGACGTCATCAACGCGCCGAACACGCCGCTGTCGCGCCCGCCGCTGGGCTTTCCGACGCGCCCGGAAGACCTGGTGATCGACGAATTCGGCAACCCGCTGCGCATCGACAAGGCCTTCTCCTGGGAGACGCCGCTGTCCTCGCACGGCCTGATGCACATGGTCATCACCAACGCCGTCAACCACGATCCCTATGCGATCGACACGCTGATCCTGTTCATGGCCAACATGGCGTGGAACTCGAGCATGAATACGTCCAACATCCAGGACATGCTGCGTGCTAAGGATCCGGAGAACTTCGGCGAATACAAGATCCCGTTCCTGGTGGTGATCGACGCGTTCCATTCGGAGATGACCAACTTCGCCGACCTGATCCTGCCGGACACGACTTATCTCGAGCGCTACGATTCGATCTCGCTGCTCGACCGGCCGA
>JBAPWR010000459.1:0-1623 GCA_049283775.1 Thiobacillus sp. | reverse complement strand
GTCAGGATTCAGGGGTCAGGGGCTAGGGGGCTTTGTGCTTCGTGGTTTCTTGAATGAGTGCGGCCGCAGGCCGCTCCTTCCCTGATCCCTGACTCCTGAATCCTGACCCCTGAAAAAATGAACTTCCCCCTCCCGATCAAAGCAGTCGTCATCGATCTCGACGGGACGCTGCTGAATACTGCGCCGGACCTGGCGCATGCGGCCGAACTGATGATGGCCGAGCTGGGCATGCCGTGCCCGTCGCTGGAAACGATTTCCACCTACATCGGCAACGGCGTGTCGCGGCTGGTGAAGCGCGTGCTCACCGGCGAGATGGACGCCGAGCCCGACGCGGCACTGTTCGACAGGGCCATCGCCTCGTATCAGAAGCATTACGGCGAGCACGTCTCGCTGCACTCGCGGCCGTACGACGGCGTGGTCGAAGGTCTCGATGCCTTCAAGGCGATGGGCGTGCATGTCGCCTGCATCACCAACAAGGCCGAGGCCTTCACCCATCCGCTGCTGAAGGACACCGGCCTGTTCGACTATTTCGAGCTGATCCTGTCCGGCGACAGTCTGCCCAAACGCAAGCCCGACCCGCTGCCGCTGCTGCATGCGTGCGAGGTGTTCAAGGTGAAGCCGGCCGAGTTGCTGCTGATCGGTGACTCGCTCAACGACACCCAGGCCGCGCGCGCCGCCGGCTGCCCGGTGTTCTGCGTGCCTTACGGCTACAACCGCGGCCGCCCGGTGGCCGAGCTCGATCTCGATGCGGTGGTGCCGAGCCTGATCGAAGCGTCGAAGATGGTGGTGAAGGCGTGATGGCGAGGGATCAGGATTCAGCGATCAGGATTCAGGGAACGTGCCGCCGATGGCGGCGCTGGTCCTGCATCCACTCCCGCATCGTCACCCCGGCGTACGCCGGGGTCCAGCTTCCTGATTGAACTGGATTCCGGCTTGCGCCGGAACGACGAGGACCCTGACCTCTGCCCCCTGGATCCTGACCCCTGCCATGACTGAACAAGAATTCTTCGATCTCGCCCGCCAGGGCTACAACCGCATCCCGCTGGTGCGCGAGATGCCTGGCGACCTCGAGACGCCGCTCTCCGTCTATCTCAAGCTTGCCAACGCACCGTATTCCTACCTGCTCGAATCGGTGGTCGGCGGCGAGCGCTTCGGCCGCTACTCCTTCATCGGCCTGCCGGCGCGCACCGTGATCCGCGTACGCAATCACCTGTTGACGCTGGAAACCGACGGCAAGGTAGTCGAGGAACACAACCTGCCTGACCCGCTGGCCTTCATCGCTGCCTACCAGGCGCGCTTCAAGGCCGCGCCGATCACCGGCCTGCCGCGCTTCACCGGCGGCCTGGCCGGCTACTTCGGTTACGACACCATCCGCTACATCGAGAAGCGCCTCTCCGCCACGCGCAAGGAAGACGTGCTGCATACGCCCGACATCCTGCTGATGCTGACCGAGGAACTGGCGGTGTTCGACAACCTCGCCGGCAAGCTCTACCTCGTCACCCACGCCGACCCGATGCAGCCCGACGCTTACGCGCAGGGGCATCTGCGTCTTGCCGAACTGGCGGAAAAGCTGCAGGCGCCGGTGCATCTGCCGGCCGAGCCGGAGTTGTCGACCGACGAACC
>JBAPWR010000458.1:0-6665 GCA_049283775.1 Thiobacillus sp. | reverse complement strand
GCCAAGTGCTGGTTGAGCGCCACCAGGCTCTGGTAATAGCTGGAGGACTTGCGCACGAAGACTTCCTTGCCCGACAGGTCTTCCACGCCTTGCAATGTTGGCGCGCCGGGGCCGGATACCACCACCTCGCTGACGTTGGTATACACTGGCATGGAAAAATCCACCAGCTTCTGGCGGTCCGGGGTAATCGTGAGGTTGGACGCCGCGATATCGCCCTTGCCGTCAGCCAGCGCCTGCAGCAAGTCGCCGCGGGCGATCGGGATGAAAACCACCCGCACCTTGAGATGCTTCTGCTTCAGTTTTTGCTGCTCGGCCAGCCTTTTGTTCAGATCCTCCTCGAACACGCGGAACGCGTCGTAGGTCGCGCCGCGCTGGACGCCCTTGTCCGTGAAATAAAAGGTCTTGCTATAGGCCGTCAGCACGCGAATCACCCTGCGCTCGATCATCGCGTCGAGATCGCCTTTCCATGGCTGCATGGCCTGGGTGAGATCGATGGTCAGATTTTCCCGGGCGGGCTTCTGAGGTGCCGCCTGCTGCGCCGACGCCGTCGCGGCGGCGAGCAGCATCAGAACAGCCGGCAACCAGGCCGGCCCGAGTGACATTGGAAGAAAACGCATGATTGCTCCGACTTCTGCGAAGTTTCAGGGATGCCTCGCGGCGCCGTTCATTGTGCCGCATTTGTCGGCTGCGGCGAACGGCGGCGGGTAGATCCCCAAAACTGGTGGCACGAACCCGTTGTAGCCGATGTGAGAGGCGGCAATCTATTGGACCTTGGTCCCATGGGCGTGCGCGCAAGGATTCGTGCCGCCGACCGATAACCCGATTGACCGCTTTCGCGCCCCTCGGGGATACTCTCGCGATGCGTACTCCGCGTTTTCTAGAGGCCTTCCGATGAATCGATCCGTTCTGCATCACCTGTCTTCCCTTGCCGCCCTGGCCGCTGGCGTGCTGCTGGGCGGCTGCGCCTCCACGCAGATGGGGGCGCACTACCTCGACCCGCAGACTCCCAAGCAGGCGCTGCGCGGTGCAGCGGTGCTGGTGGTGTGCGAAGCGCCCGAGCCGGCGATCCGGCTCATTTGCGAGAGCGAGGCGACGGCGCAGCTCACCCAGCTCGGGGCGATGCCGCTGACCGATCCCAAACTCGCCGGCCTGATGTCCGGCCGCGAGCCGGCACCGGATCAATACCTGCCGGCGGCGAAGGCCGCCGGGGCGCAGGCGCTGTTCCGCGTCACGCTGGCACCGGACTTCTGGCGGCCGAGCCCGATGTCGGGGTTCAGCTTCGGTATCGGTGCCTGGGGCGGCTCGGGCGGTTTCAGCGGCGGGAGCGCCGGCGTCGGGGTGAGCATGCCGGTCGGGGGATCGGGAAGTGCGTCGGGCTTCGCGGGCAATGGCAGCCTGCTCGACGTCGCCAGCGGCAGGGTGCTGTGGTCAGCCAGCGCGACCGCGTCGCCGCGCGGTGACGCTTCGGCGCAGGTCGGCGAAGTGGTGCGCGCGCTGACGGGCGCGGTGCGCGACACCGGACTGTTCTAAGGCATGATCATCTCGGCGAGGAGGGCGCGCCGGCAGGTCGCCGCGCGTTCTGCGCCCGCTCCTGCCAAGTGGAGCGCGGCGCGGGCTTCGCGACAGGAACGAGGCGGCGAGGCGCTCACGGGCGTCCGGGTCCCTCAAGACAAGAGAGAAAGGGAAAACCATGAGCGCAGAAATCGTCGGCTGGAACGAGGGCATCCTCACCGCCCGCATCAGCGGCATGCTGCTGCCGAGCGAACTCGCGGCGCTGCACGCGGCAATCGAGCCGCGCCTGCGTCAGCACGGCCGGGTATGCATGCTCATCCTCGCCGAGGGCTTTGAGGGCTGGCAGGCGGGCGAGGGCTGGAGCGACATGTCGTTCATGGAGAACGACCCCTTCATCGAGAAGATGGCGATCATCGGCGACCGGCACTGGGAAGAGCTGGCCAGCGCGTTCACCGCGAAAGGGATGCGGCCGTTTCCCATCGAATACTTCAGCCCCGGCGAGGTCGAGCTCGCCCGCGCCTGGCTCGCCGCCTAACGCCCCATGCGCTGGTTGTAGCGAGCGGTGATGCGGTCGATCAGGGTAGGGTCGGCGGTGGTGTCGCCGCTGGTGTTGAATTCGACCCGTACGCTGCCGTCGGCCTGGGTGCGCACCGCCGCCTTTACCTCGATGCCGTTGCGGACGCCGCTGGCGGTACCCGCGATCGAGTCCTGCCGGATGATCCGCACTCCTTCGTCGGCCAAGGCGCCGAGCGCCGCCGACCAGGAACGGTCGAAGGCGCCCGGTACGCGGGCGTAGGTTCCCGGAGCGGCTTCGTAGTAGGTGCAGGCGCCGAGCCCCGCCCCGAGTCCGAGGGCGAGGAGTAGGGCAGCGGCAAGCCGTGTCGATCGCGTCATTCGTTTCTCCTGTAGTCTCGGTGCGGCACGGCAGCAACGCGCATGCACCGCATGGTCGCACCGCACCCATGGCGGGTGGCCTGAAGCATACGCCAGCCAAACCCCGTGTGCATGTTCGAGCCCTATAATCGGGGAGCCGCCGCAACCGGACTCCAGAGCCATGAACGCCAACCACGACCTCGCCCGAACCACCCTCAGCGTGCTGTTCATCGGCGCGCTCATCCTCAGCGCGTTCTGGGTCGTCAAGCCGTTCCTGCCCGCGCTGATCTGGGCGACCATGGTGGTGGTGGCGACCTGGCCGGTGATGCTGCGAATCCAGGCATGGCTGTGGGGCAGGCGATCGCTGGCCGTAGTCGCGATGACGCTGCTGCTCCTGCTGATTCTGCTGGTGCCCTTGTCGCTGGCCATCGTCACCCTGGTCGACAACGCCGACAACATCGTCGGCTGGGGCAAGTGGCTGGCAGAATTCAATGTCCCGCCGCCACCGCACTGGCTGGCCGGGCTGCCGATGGTGGGCGACAAGCTGCAGCAGTTCTGGCTGCAGTTCGCGGCGGCCGGCATCGAGGAACTGGGCGACCGGCTCGCACCCTACGCCAGCGTCGTCACCCGCTGGTTCGCTTCCGAGGTCGGCAGCTTCGGCCTGCTGTTCCTGCAACTCATGCTGACCGTGATCCTTGCCGCCATCCTCTACGCAGGAGGGGAGTCGGTCGCGGCGTGGATCAGGCGCTTCGGCTGGCGCCTCGCCGGGGAACGGGGCGAAGGTGCGGTCGTGCTGGCGGGACAGGCCATCCGCGGGGTGGCGCTGGGGGTAGTGGTGACCGCACTTGCGCAGTCGTTGCTGGCCGGCATCGGACTGGCGATTGTCGGCGTGCCGCTCGCCGCAGTGCTGACTGCGCTGATCTTCATTCTCTGCATCGCCCAGCTCGGCCCGATCCTGGTGCTGCTGCCGGCCGTAGGCTACGTGTTCTGGAGCGGCGACACCGGGTGGGGGATCTTCCTGCTGGTGTGGACGATGATCGTCGGCACCATGGACAACGTGCTGCGCCCCTTCCTCATCAAGAAGGGCGCGGACCTCCCGCTGCTGCTGATCTTCGCCGGCGTGATCGGCGGCATGCTCGCCTTCGGCCTGGTCGGGATCTTCGTCGGCCCAGTGTTGCTGGCGGTGGCCTATACGCTGATCGACGCCTGGGTGGAGGACAAGCGGGAATTCGCTGCGCCGCCTGCTTGAATCAGGGTCACCGAGGCGGAGCCGGCGCCCCCTTCGAAGCCGGGCTCAGCCGAGATAGCGCTGGGCCTCGCGCAGGAAATCCGGCGGCGGCGGCAGGTTCGCCCGTGCAATGCTCGTCAGGCGCACGACCATGCTGCGGCCCGCGGAATTGTGCAGCGTGGTGAGCGTGATCGGGGTTGTCTGTGAACCGGGCTGGGATTGCTTGACCCCTTGGCGATCGATGCTCAGTGTGCTGGACTCGCCGCGCAGGTTCTTTTCTGCCGCGCCCAGCACCTCGACCAGGACGTCGAGATGCCGCTGCAGCGTGCCGGTGCTGAGGCTGCTGAGCTGGGCGTCGATATCCTTGATGCGCTGTTCCAGCTCCCGCGGATCGGGCGGCGTTCCGCTGCCGGCCTGATTGTTGTCGTTGCCAAAACCCCAGTTCCCCGATGCCAGCGCTGCCTGCTTGCTGCGCAGCAGATCGCGTTCGCGCTTGAGGTCGCCGTGCTCGCCATGTGCCTCTGCGATACCGGCGAGCGCGAGGGTGAGCAGGTGGTCGAAGGCGCGGCGCTTGAGCAGGCGCCGGGTCTCGTCCTCGACCGCGCTTGGGTCGACCATGCGGTGCTTGTTGAAGTTGACCGTCACCTGCGCCACATCATGGCGCAGCTCGTTGCCCTCGAGCGCGACGCCCAGGACATTGCGCTCGCTCAGGTCCATGATCAGCAGCGCGAAGACGCGTTCGGCCAGGGCGTTTTCAGAGGACTTCTGCCATTTCCGCATCTCCGCGTCGCGCGACAGGACCTCGTTCATGTGGTCGACCGAGGCGAAGTAGGCATTGAGTTCGGGGTCGCTGCCGTAGCTGCGGCGGTCCAGCACCAGCGGAGGAGGGAGATGGTCGACCAGTTCCACCACATGGTCGATGGCGTGAACCACCGCGGGTCGCAGGCTTTTCTTGTAACCCGACAGGGCTCGCAGGCGCCGGTCGGTGCCATCGACCGCGCGCTCGATGGCGCGTTCGATCAGGTCCTCGGGGTAGGTGCCGATCTTGTCGGCGCCCGGACGAAAGATCGATTGGAAAAGCTTCAGCATGGTTGTCTCCGACGGTAGGGGCTCTGAGTGAAACGCCGCGCGCATCGTGGGCACGGTCACGGTTCCAATTGTGTGCGATGCCTGGTTCGTATGCGCCGAGTTGCGTTCCTGCTGCGGCCACCCACGGACAGCCAAGGTACTGCCGTTGGTCCGGATTTTTCAGGTCGAGTGAGGGCGGCGGGTCCAGACTCCCTGGCCAAATGGCCTGTCTTCAAGGAAGCATCATGCCGCGGATGGTGAAAAACAGCATGGCAGCCATGAGGGCGGAAACCGGTACCGTGATCAGCCAGGCAGCCACGATGCGCATCAGCGCAGAGCGCTTGACCAGTTCCTGACGATAGATGTTTCTCAAACCCTTGCGTTCCTTCTTCGACAGGTGACTTTCCGCAGCCGCCTGTTTGCTTGCCTTCAGCTGCGTGAGCATGGCGCCTTTTTCCTCGAAATCGGCGGCACGGAATTTTTCCAGATAGGCCTCGACGATTTCCCGGTCATGTCCCACGTGGTGCTCCTCGATGGTTTCGATCATCCGTCCGTAATGCGCCTTGAGGAATTCGCGCAGGAAGCCGACGCCAAATACCGCGCCCACTGCGACGTGTGTGGAACTGACCGGCAGGCCGAGTTGCGAGGCGAGGATCACGGTAATGGCCGCCGCCATGGCGATGCAGAATGCACGCATCTGATCCAGTTCGGTGATGCCCGAGCCCACGGTCTTGATCAATTTGGGGCCATACAGCGCTAGGCCCAGCGCAATTCCGATGGCGCCTACCAGCAGAACCCAGAGGGGAATGGCAGCCTTGGCGGCGACCGCCCCATGCTCGATTGCTTCATTGATGGCGGCCAGGGGTCCGACTGCGTTGGCCACGTCGTTGGCGCCATGCGCAAAACTGAGCAGGGCAGCGGCAAAGATCAGCGGCAGGGTGAACAGGCTATTCACACCCTGCTTGGTGTTCTCCACCCGGGCGGAAACAGACGCTACCCAGGGGCGGGTGAGGGCGTAGGTGGCCAGGGCGAAACCGATTCCGATCATCACGGCCGTGCCGAAGCCCACTTTCCAGATCTGCTTCAGGCCCTTCATCACCAGATAGGTGCTGAAGGCCCAGGCCATCACCATCAGCAGGACGGGGACCATTTGTCTGGCGGCCTGCAGCATGTCAGGCTTGTATGTGATGGTGCGCTTGATCAGGTAGAGAAATCCGGCTGCAATCACCCCGCCGAGCAGTGGCGAGATGACCCAGCTTGCGACGATCTGGCCAACCTCGCCCCAGTTGGCGATGCCCAGGCCTCCGGCGGCGACGCCGGCACCCAGTACTCCACCGACGATGGAATGGGTGGTGGAGACAGGTGCCCCGGCAGCCGTGGCGATATTGAGCCAGAGCGCGCCGGCGAGCAGGGCCGCGGTCATCAGCCAGATGAAGGTGTTGGGGTCGGCGACGGCATCGGGGTTGATGATTCCGCTCTTGATGGTGCTGACCACGTCGCCACCCGCGATGATGGCGCCGGAGGCCTCGAAGATGGCTGCGATAAAGAGCGCGCCGGTGAGCGTGAGCGCCTTGGAACCCACTGCCGGGCCGATATTGTTGGCCACATCGTTGGCGCCGATGTTGAGCGCCATGTAGCCACCGATCATGGCCGCGACCATCAAGGCGTAATTGACTTCGCCGCCACGCATGGAAATGAACAGGATGATTCCCACCAGGAAAAGCAAGGCCATACCCAGGCGGAACATTTCCCTTCGCCCCTTGTTGGCAGCCTGTTCCATCTTCAAGAGTTTTTCGAGTTCCATGCCGTATCCGGTTGCCGCAAATCCGCCAGTTTAAATTCGAACAGCCATTTTTGTTTACTGCGACAGGGAAGGATGCATTGACGCCCGGGCCTTTGCGCGAAATGAGCGCAATTCCGTTCACCCCAGGCGAAGCTTAGCCAAGGCCATGATTCTGAAAGCAGGACCTACGCAACGTGACAT
>JBAPWR010000457.1:0-1883 GCA_049283775.1 Thiobacillus sp. | reverse complement strand
GCGGCGATCTCCGAGAACGTGTTCGCCGGCACCGCCATGAACCGCCGGATGCAGTGGCAGTACGCGGTGCTGCTGCCGCGCGACCCGCACGGCCACGTCGACCAGTCGATCGGCAAGAACGTCGCGGCCGGAAGCCCCGGTCTGATTCCGCCGAACCGGATCATCTCGAAGGACTTCGAGGAAATCACCCTCGACGGCGTGACGATGGTATTCCAGAACGCGCCGGACACCGAGGCGCCGGTGCAGTTGAACACCTACTTTCCGCAGTTCAGGGCGTTCTGGGCGGCGGAGATCATCACCGGCACGATCCACAACATCTACACGACCCGGGGTGCCGCGGTGCGCAACGCGCACAACTGGTCGAAGGTGATCAACGAGGCGCTGTACAAGTTCGGCCAGGAGGCCGAGGTCATGTTCGCCTCGCACAGCTGGCCGCGCTGGGGCAACGATCGCATCCAGGAAGTGATGCGCGCACAGCGTGATGCTTACGCCAACCTCAACAACCAGACCCTGCATTACGTCAACCGGGGCGTGACGATCAACGAAATCCACAACGTCTACGAGGTGCCAAAGAGCCTGCAGGAGCAGTGGGCCGTGCGCAGCTATCACGGCGACGTGCGGAACAACGTGCGTGGGGTGGTGAACCGCTTCCTCGGCCACTTCGACGGCAACCCGGTCAACCTGATCCCGCTGTCGCCGAAGGATTCGGCACCGCTGTACGTCGAAATGATGGGCGGATCGCCGAACATCATCGCCAAGGGCCAGGAGTTGATCGCACAGGGCAAGTACCTGCACGCAACCGAAATCCTCGACAAACTGGTGTTCGCCGAACCGCAGAACCAGGACGCGCGCCGCCTGCTGGCTGACGCCTACGAGCAGCTCGGCTACCAGTCGGAAAGCACGAGCGTGCGCAACACCTTCCTGCAGGGCGCCTTCGAACTTCGCAACGGACTGCCCGGCGGCGTGCCGGTCCGCTCCGCCGTCCCGGACGTCGTGCGGGGGATGTCGACCGAGCAATGGCTCGACTTCGTCGGCATCAGCATGGACCCGAAGAAGGCCGACGGAATGCGCTTCGTCATCAATCTGGCGACGCCGGACAACGATGAGAAGTTCATCATCGAGATGAGCAACGCGACGCTCACCACCATCAAAGGTTTCCAGGCTCCGAAACCGGACCTTACGGTCACGGTGAACCGCGCCGACCTCAACCTGGTGATGATGGGACAGGCTACGTTCGACGATCTCATAAAGGACGGCAAGGCCAAGTTCTGCGGCAATCGGACCGGATTCGACCAGTTGCGCTCGATCCTCGTGCCGTTCACGCCGGACTTCGAGATCCTGCCCGGCACGGCGACCCAGCAGTACGCCAACCCACCGAAGCCGTTCGAGGTGCTCCAGCAGATCGATTTCGATCACGACTGATCGGCGACTGAGCGTCAGCAAGTTGAAGCGCACGGAAACGGGGGACCGGCCGGTCAGCCTCGACGGCTGCGGAAAAGGCGGGCCGGCCGGGCAAGCGCCGCAGGCTGCGTAAGTGACATTCCATGCTCACGCAGATCAAGCGCTTCTTCGACCGCAATCTACTTCCCGGCGCCACCGAGGAGGGTGATGCGGAGCACGCGCTGCGTCTTGCGGTCGGCGCCCTGCTGCTCGAGGTCGTTCGCCTGGATGGCGAGGTCCGCGCCGAGGAAAGGGACGCGGTCGAGACCGCGGTTCTCGACCACTTCGACCTGAGCGCCGAAGAGGCGGGCGCGTTGCTGAAACTGGCGGAGGACGAGCGTCGCGATGCGACCGACTATTTCCAGTTCACCTCGCTCATCAACCGTCACTACACGCCCGAGCGCAAGATCGAACTGATCGAGCGCTTATGGTCGATCGCCTAC
>JBAPWR010000456.1:0-5695 GCA_049283775.1 Thiobacillus sp. | reverse complement strand
GTGGTTTCGATCATCAGGGTCAGCACGGCCTCCTGACCCTTGCGGATGAAACTGCGTTGGCCGGAGAGGAAAAGATTCTTCGCCAGCTGCTGGCTGATGGTCGAGCCGCCGGCAACCAGCTTGCCTTTCTTCAGGTTCTTTTCCACTGCGGCCTGGATGCCCTCGACGTCGAAGCCTTCGTGCTCGAGAAATCGCGCGTCCTCCGCAGCGATGATCGCTCGCTTGAGATGGGGCGAAATCCTGTCATACGGAACCCAAGTGTGGCGCAGCTTGGCGTCGGGCTTCTTTTCCTGCATCCGGGCGAGTCCGGACTGCATGAAGGCGGTGGTGCTCGGGTTGTGATCGATCCACCACAGCACGTGGGCCAACAACCACAGCTGATACAGCAAGACCAGGACGACGACCGCCAGCACGGCTTCGCCCAGCCATTTGAACAGGCGGCGGATCATGCCGAACGTAATTTCGCGATGACGGGTCGGGTGTCGGGACGCACGCCGCGCCAGAGGTGGAAGGCTTCGGCGGCCTGCTCGACCAGCATGCCGAGGCCATCCGCCGTGTCGGCACCCTGGCTGCGGGCAAATTGCAGGAACAGCGTGTCCCTGCCATACATCATGTCGTAGGCCAGCGAGCCAGCGCCGAAAATTTCCGCGCAAAGGGGCGGCAAAGCGCCCTCGAGGCTGGCCGCAGTGGCATTGATCACCAGATCGAAAGCTGTGTTCGCCTGATCGAGGCCGCAGCCTTCGACGCCGCGATCGAAATGCTCGGCCAGATCCACCGCCTTGCTGGCGGTGCGGTTGGCGATCACCAGGCCTGCCGGTTCTTGATCGAGCAGCGGGCCGACGACGCCGCGTGCCGCGCCACCCGCCCCGAGCAGCAGGATGCGCTTGCCGCGCAGCGACAGTCCGAGATTGCGGGTGAGATCGGCGACCAGTCCGGCACCATCGGTGTTGTCGCCACGCAGCTCGCCATCCTCGATGATCAGGGTGTTGACTGCACCGGCGAGTTCGGCGCGAGGCGTGCGTGTCTTGGCGAGAGAGAAGGCCTGTTCCTTGAACGGCACCGTGACGTTGGCGCCGCGACCACCCTCGGCGCAGAACTGCGCGAGGGACTCGGCAAAACCGTCAAGCGGGGCGAGGATTGCCTCGTAGACCATGTCCTGCCCGGTCTGGCGGGCGAACTGGGCATGGATCAGCGGCGATTTGGAATGGGCGATGGGGTGGCCGAAAACGGCGTAGCGGTCGGTCATGTCAGGGGCTCGGTTTGCGAGATTCTAACCGAGCCCCTTGCCGATCGAGCGCGGTGATTGCCTAGCCTTGCGTCCAGGGCAGCCCGCGTTTTTTCCAGCCGTTGAGTTCGTTGCGATGGCCGCTGGCCTTGTCGAGGTCGCCCTCGAATCCTTCCAGGACATTGAAGCAGCTCATCAGTCCGGCTTCGGTAGCGGCGATGGCGGCGCGATGGGATCGCGGTCCGCTGCGGCAGATGAACAGGAGCAGGGCCTCGGGGTCGACAGCCTGGCGCAACTGGATGATGAAGTGCGGATTCGGCACCCAGCCCGGCCATGACTGCCATTCGATATGGATCGCGCCGGGCAGCATGCCGGTGAGTTCGAGCTCGGCACGGGAGCGCACGTCGATGAGGCGGGCGCCAGGGGCTTCCTTCAGCAGTTCGAAGGCTTCCTGCGGCAGCAGTGCGCCCGAATAGGGGAGGGACTGCTCGACGGCACGGGCTTGCGCCGCGCTCAAAAGCGAAGTGATGGTAGTCATTTTGTAACCCCGAATTTTTGCTTCAGTATAAATAAGCGCGACCTTAAATCCAGGCCGCACTTAATCGGTGCGGAAAAAATCCGCAATGCACCGATGTGGTGCGCAAGGCTCGCCGTTCGTCAGGCTATCTCCCCGAATGAGCCTTGTGGCACAATGGATTCGCAAAATTTTTCGGCATGGCACAGTTGCTGCTAGAAACAGCCCATGCACCAGCGTAGTCTTGTGTTCAACCCGTTTTTTGATTTTTGAGGAGAGGTAGCATGGCTGTGGCCAATGTGTTGAAAATGATCAAGGACAACGAAGTCAAGTTCGTTGACCTGCGCTTTACCGATACCCGTGGCAAGGAACAGCACGTTTCCATTCCTGCCCGCATCGTCGACGACGAGTGGTTCGAAAACGGCCACCCCTTCGACGGTTCCTCGATCGCCGGCTGGAAAGGCATCCAGGCCTCCGACATGCTGTTGAAAGCCGACCCCGATACCGCCCGCATGGATCCGTTCTTCGACGAATCCACCCTGATCCTGACCTGCGACGTCATCGAGCCGTCCGATGGCAAGGGCTACGATCGCGATCCGCGCTCCATCGCCCGCCGTGCCGAGGCCTACCTGAAGTCGACTGGTATCGCCGACACCGCGTATTTCGGTCCCGAGCCCGAGTTTTTCATTTTCGATTCGATCACCTGGCACGACGACATGTCCGGCTGCGGCGTAAAGATCAACTCCGAGGAGGCCGCCTGGTCGTCCGCCGAGAAGTTCGAAAGCGGCAACATCGGCCACCGTCCCGGCATCAAGGGCGGCTACTTCCCGGTTCCCCCGGTCGACAGCCTGCAGGATATCCGTGCCGCCATGGTGCTGGCGCTGGAAGAGTCCGGCATTCCGGTGGAAGTGTTCCACCATGAAGTCGCTACCGCCGGCCAGTGCGAGATCGGCACCATGTTCTCGACGCTGACCAAGCGCGCCGACTGGACCATGAGCCTCAAGTACATCGTCCATAACGTCGCCCACGCCTACGGCAAGACCGCGACCTTCATGCCCAAGCCCATCGTCGGCGACAACGGCTCCGGCATGCACGTGCACATGTCGCTGTGGAAAGACGGCAAGAACGCCTTCGCCGGCAACGGCTATGCTGGCCTGTCCGAAACCGCCCTGTACTACATCGGCGGCATCATCAAGCACGCCAAGGCGCTTAACGCCATCACCAACCCCGGCACCAACTCCTACAAGCGTCTGGTGCCCGGCTTCGAAGCCCCGGTGATGCTGGCCTACTCCGCGCGTAACCGTTCTGCCTCGATCCGTATTCCGATCGCCGCCTCCGACAAGGCACGCCGCATCGAAGTGCGCTTCCCGGATCCCCTGGCCAACCCCTATCTCGCCTTCTCGGCGCTGATGATGGCCGGCCTGGACGGCATCCAGAACAAGATCCACCCCGGCGACGCCATGGACAAGAATCTCTACGACCTGCCGCCGGAAGAGGAAAAGGCCATTCCGAAGGTTTGCCATTCGCTCGAAATGGCGCTCGAAGAGCTGGACAAGGACCGCGCCTTCCTGACCGCCGGCGGCGTGTTCTCCAACGAGATGATCGATGCCTACATCGAACTCAAGCACGAAGAAGTCACCAAGTTCCGCATGACCACGCACCCGGTCGAGTTCTCGATGTACTACTCGCTGTAAGCGGTAACCGGCAATATCAGAAGGGCGGCGCAAGCCGCCCTTTTGTTTTTTCCGAGAACCAGCCAGCCCCCGTTGCGGGCACTTTTCTTATGCTTGCCCGTCAAGACCATGGGATTTTGGCCGTAGTAAACGGGGTAAGTTAAACTGTTTTTTCCATGGATATCGTCCGACTTTTCTCTCTGCTGTCCCTGCTGCTGGCGGTTCCGGCGCATGCCGAAATCTACAAGTACGTCGACGAGAACGGCAATGTGACCTTCACCGACGTCTACAAGAAGGGCGCCAAGCGTATCGAGATGCCCGGTGCGCCGGCAACGCTTCCGTCGGCAAGCACCATCTCGCCGAAAAAACGCGCGTCCTACACACCGAGTCCCGCCGACTTCCCGCGCATCGATCCCGGCACGCAAAAGCGTCGTGACGACATCCGCCGCCAGGTCCTGCAGGATGAAATCGCCACCGAGCGGCGCAATGCCGACGAGGCGCGCCGCCAGCTCGCACTGGGAGAGCGGGTGCAGGCCGGCGAACGAGCGACCGACAGCACCTACCTCAACCGGGTCAAGAGACTGCGTCAAGCCGTCGATCAGCATGAGCAGAATATCGCTGCAATTCAGCGCGAACTTGCCAATCTGAAATAGACAGTCGTGCTGGCACAATCGGTGCTAGGGTATTAGCCATGAGCACGATGCCGCCCCCTCCACCGGAACTTGCCGGCCTCGATCTGCTTTCCACCGGCGCGGTGGTGGTGGATGCCGACAGCATCATCCAGTACGTCAACCCTGCCGCCGAAACCCTCCTCGGCATCTCGGGAATATTGCTCGCAGGTGGCCATGTCGACCAGGTCTTCGAGCGCAGCCCGGAGTTGCTGGCGGCGATTCGGACCGCACGCCTGTCGCAGGAAACCGTCATCGAATACGAGCTCGATGTAGTGGTCAACGGCCATCCGCCGATCCGTCTCGGCTGCAGTATTTCGCCTCTGGATGCGCCGCAGCAGGGGGTGCTGCTCGAATTGCGCGCGGTCGATCCGCAGCTGCGCATCGCCCGTCTGGAGCAGGCGCGCCTGCAGCAGGAGGCCAACCGGGAGTTGCTGCGCAACCTGGCCCACGAGATCAAGAATCCGCTCGGCGGCATCCGCGGCGCCGCGCAGTTGCTGGAACACGAACTGCCGCGCGAATCGCTGCGCGAGTACACCCAGGTCATCATCAAGGAATCCGATCGCCTGCAGTCGCTGATGGAGCGGTTGCTAACACCGCATCGCACGCCCCGTTTTGGTGCAGTGAATATCCACGAGGTCCTGGAGCGCGTACGCAGCCTGATCCTGGCGGAGACGCCGAGCGGCATCAAGCTCAGGCGCGATTACGACATCAGCCTGCCGGAAATCCGCGGCGACTCCGAACAGTTGATCCAGGCTGTGCTCAACGTTGCGCGCAACGCAGTGCAGGCGATGCACGGCCAGGGGGAAATCATCTTCAGGACCCGTGTGGGGCGGCAGATCACCCTCGAAAGCCGCCGCCACAAGCTCGGCTTGCGGGTCGAGATCATCGACAACGGCCCCGGCATTCCCGATGAAATCCGCGAGCAGATCTTCTATCCCCTGGTGTCCGGACGCGAGGGCGGCAGCGGACTCGGGCTGGCGGTCGCGCAGACCCTGGTCGCGCAAAACCACGGCACCATCGACTGCGAAAGCCAGCCGGGGCGTACCGTGTTCTATATCTTTCTTCCGCTTCCCGCATGAGTGCCATGTCGAAACCTGCCTGTGTCTGGATCATTGACGACGACCGTTCCATCCGTTGGGTGCTGGAAAAAGCGCTGCTGCGCGAGGACATTCCCTGCATGACTTTCAGTGCGGCCAGCGATGCCCTGCGCGAACTCGAGCGCAGCCAGCCCAGTGCGGTGCTGTCCGACATCCGCATGCCCGGCGTGTCTGGACTGGAACTGCTGCAGGCATTGAAGGAGCGCCTGCCCAAGGTGCCGGTCATCATCATGACCGCCTATTCCGACCTCGACAGCGCCGTGGCGGCGTTCCAGGGCGGCGCGTTCGAATACCTGCCCAAACCCTTCGACGTCGACCAGGCGCTGGAACTGGTGCGCCGCGCGCTGGCCGAAAGCGCCAGCCGCGAGACGCCGGCGCCGAGCGAGTCGCCAATGACCGAAATGCTCGGCCAGGCGCCGGCGATGCAGGAAGTATTCCGCGCCATCGGACGCCTCAGTCAGTCGCATGCCACGGTGATGATCACCGGCGAATCCGGCAGCGGCAAGGAACTGGTG
>JBAPWR010000455.1:0-3852 GCA_049283775.1 Thiobacillus sp. | reverse complement strand
ATGAAGTTGCCTTTGGCGACGAGTTGACGGATGAACAAATCTCCGCGGACACCAGCGACGCAATTGCTGACTTCGCAACCGACAGCGTCGACATCACTCCAGAAGCGCATGACCTCAGCGAAGAGATGGCGGAACAGACTGCGTCTGAGGCATCGGTCGAGGCTTCCAATAGCGAAGCGGTCGCTGAAGAACCCGCTTCGCCCCCCCCGTCGCTGCTGGACATGGCCGGGCTGATCCCGGAAATCCGCCCCGCCTCCAACGTGCCGGTGTTCGAACGCCGCGAGGTGGCGGACGAAGTGGACGAGCAGTTGCTGCCGATCTTCCTCGAGGAAGCCGACATGCTGGTTCCCGACACCAGTGCCCAGTTGCGGGCCTGGCGGGGGTCGCCGGCCGACGTCCAGGCACGCGACGCGCTGCGCCGCAATCTGCATACCCTCAAGGGCAGTGCGCGGATGGCCGGCGCGATGCGTCTCGGCGAACTGACCCATGTCATGGAATCCCGCGTGATAGCCGTTATCGAGGGACAACTCGAAGTCGATCAGGATATCTTCGACAAGCTTGAGGCGGAATTCGATCGTCTCTCCGATGCCGTCGAGCGCTTGAAGGGAGGCGATGCATCCATCGATGATGCGATGCGCGAGATCGTGCCGGTTGCAGCACCGGTCGAGCCGGTTCTGGAACCGCACAGGGTGGTCGGAACTGATGTCGAACGAACCGCCGAGCCCGCCGCACAAGCACTAAGCCGTGACAGCCAGGCTTTGACCCTGAGGGTGCGAGCCGACTGGGTTGATCGTATGGTGAACCAGGCTGGCGAGGTCGCGATTGCGCGTTCTCGGATCGAAAGCGAAGTGTTCGCCTTCAAGCGTCACGTTGCCGAACTGTCCGAAGCGCTGGTGCGCTTGCGCAGTCATATTCGCGAGGTTGAGATCCAGGCCGAGTCTCAGATGCAGGCGACGTTCCAGTCGCACGGCGATGCCGAGCATTTCGACCCGCTCGAGTTCGACCGCTTCACCCGCTTCCAGGAAGTGACACGCTTCCTCGCGGAAAGCGTCAACGACATTTCGACCGTCCAGCATATTTTGCTGGCACGGCTGGGCGAGGCGGATGCTGCGCTGATCCAGCAGACGCGCCTCAACCGCGAACTACAGCAGAACCTGCTGCGGGTGCGCATGGTGCCGCTATATTCGGTCGCCGAACGTTTGTATCGTACCGTTCGCCAGACTGCTCGCGACGTCGGCAAGCGCGCACAGTTGGACATCCAGGGCGGCGAACTGGAGATCGACCGCTCGGTTCTCGAGAAAATCACCGCACCGATCGAGCATCTGTTGCGCAACGCGTTGGCACACGGTATCGAGTCCCCCGAGGTTCGCAATGCCGCGGGCAAGGCGGAATTCGGTGAAATCACGCTGACTGCCCGCCAGTCCGGCAACGAAATGATGCTGACGGTCAAGGATGATGGCAGAGGCCTGGACTTCGAGCGGATTCGCCAGAAGGCGGAGTCACTCGGCCTGTTGACGCCGGGGATCGAGCCGTCGGAAACCCTGATGGCGCAGCTGATCTTCGCAACCGGCTTCTCGACCGCAGAGTCGGTCAGCCAAGTGTCCGGCCGTGGCGTCGGGATGGATGTGGTCAAGAGCGAAATTTCCGCTCTCGGCGGGCGTATCGACATCGCCTCGGCCAGTGGCAGCGGCACCACGTTCAATATTTATCTGCCGCTGACACTCGCCATGACCCAGGCGGTGATGGTCGAGGCAGCCAAGCACGAGTATGCTCTACCCGCACCGCTGGTGCAGCAGGTGATCGAACTCAAGCCCGATGCGCTGGAAAAGGCACTGACCGCGGGCGAGATCGAGTGGCGCGGCGAGCGTTATCCGTTGACCTATTTGCCGCGGCTCCTGGGCGACGCCGATTCGACGCATGAAGTGCAGCGCTATAACCCGGTGATACTGCTGAAGAGCGGCACCAGCCAGGCGGCCATTCTGGTCGACGTGGTGAGTGGTACGCGTGAAGTCGTGGTCAAGAACATCGGACCGCAGATCGCGCGTATCTCCGGTGTTGCCGGCGCCACGGTGCGCGGCGACGGACGCGTCATTCTCATCCTCAACCCGGTACCGCTGGCGCTGCGCTGGCTGAGCCAGCCGCGTGTCGCGCCGAGTGCGTCGCAGGTCGAGGCGCCGGCAGCCGTGGTCAGCGAAGCGCCACTGGTGCTGGTGGTCGACGACTCGCTGACGGTGCGCAAGATCACCACCCGCTTGCTGACACGCGAAGGTTTCCGCGTCGACAGCGCCAAGGACGGTGTTGACGCGCTGGAGAAGATGCATGATCTGGTTCCAGACGTGGTGCTGCTCGACGTCGAGATGCCGCGGATGGACGGTTTCGAACTGGCGCGGGTGATGCGCAACGAGGACCGTCTGAAGCACGTGCCGATCATCATGATCACCTCGCGCACTGCCGACAAGCATCGCAATCATGCGATGGAAATCGGTGTCAACGTCTACCTCGGCAAGCCTTATCAGGAACAGCAGTTGCTCGATCACATTGCGGAGCAGATCGGACAGCAGGCTGTGGCTGCCGAATAAGGCCGCAAGCAGGACCAACAGAAACGGGGGCTTGGCCCCCGTTTCGTGTTTTTGCACGCTTACAGTCGCAAGCTCGCCAGGTCGCTTCCTGCCAGCGCAGCGAGCATCCGGTCGCCGTCCTCGGGATTGCGCTGATGAATCCGGATCAATTCGCGTGCCGCGTTGGTCCAGTGCGACTCGGCCTGCGAAACCAGGCGAGACAGGCGCCGGCTGTCTCGGTCGCCGAGCCAGGCATCGTAGGCTTGCGGCAGGGCCGGGAACAGTGCGCGGCGCAGGCCGGAAAGATTGGCCAGGTAAAAGTGCAGCGAACCGATCGACTCGCGTTCGAGCAGGGTGGGCAAGGTCACCAGGCTATCCGCCAGATGGTCGCGTACTGCACGCGCCAGCAGTTCGGCATGCCTGGAGTTGAGTTGTCCGAGCATGGCGTTCCAGTCTTCTCCGAGCAGTGATTCGGCTCTCGCCTCGCCGATTTCGTGCAGGATCATCGCTTCGCTCTCGGCTTCCGCCATGCGGTCGAGACCGTGCTCGATGTCGTGCTCGAAATCGTAATGCGCGAATGCACGGCCGAGAGCAGTGTCTTTCTCCTTCCACTGCCATTCCTCGTATTTGTTCCACAGCAGGCGCCGCACCGCGTCCATGCGCAGGAAGATGGCGCCGTCGCGCATCGCCGCCGGCGGTGCGATCAGGTCGCGCGCATACTCGCAGCCCGCCACCAGCACCTGAACACCCTCGCGCATCTCGGCGCGCTTGAGTTCGGCCAGCACGAAATGCGGCTTGCGGAAGCGCCCCAGCCCGCTGCTGTAAACCAGCCCCTGCGGAATCAGTGCGCGATTGATGTCATCCGCCTCAAAGGGGTCGATTGCGGTTTCGTTCAGCGGCAGCGGGGCGAAGTCCTCTTCCTCGATCGCATCCCACAGGCTTTCGCGCGCGTTCAGCCAGTCACCGAGTTCGTCCTTCGGCAGCCGGGCACCGTAGGGGATTTCCATTTCCCATCGGTAGTACTCGCGCATTTCGAGCAGGAAGGTGCACATGGTCATGTCGCGCGCGTGACGGGCGTCGGCGATGCTGCAATTCTTCTGCACGGTATCGATGAGAGTGGAAAGATTCTCGACCATGATGCGCTCCTCAAAAAGTCTGCACTTCCAAGTCTACAAATAAAAACAGCCCGATCAACCGGGCTGTTTTCAGGGGTATTACGGTGGAGGATGAGGGGGCAGAGTGGTTAGGCACTCTTCAATATATGCGGCGTTTCACCCTCACCCCAACCCTCTCC
>JBAPWR010000454.1:0-6883 GCA_049283775.1 Thiobacillus sp. | reverse complement strand
ATATTAGAGCGACCAAATGGATAACCGGCGTCACTTTTGTTGGAGTGACCGCACAGGGTTTCGCCAACTGGGATTGGGGCAGCAGCAGATCCTTCAACGTGAACCCTGAAGGCTGGTTTGGCAAGGGCACGGGTTCCGGAGGGGCGGACAAGCTTGGGCACGCCTTCAGCAGTTATGCGCTGACCAACGTTCTCGCGGATCGCCTGCTGCGCCAGGGGCGCTCGCCGCAAAGGGCTGCGCGAAGCGCCGCCCTGACGACTCAGGCCATCATGATCTACGTGGAGGCGTTCGATGGCTTCTCCGTTGACCATGGCTTTTCCTATGAGGACGTGGTGATGAACCTGTTGGGTACGGGGCTCGCCTATGCCAGGACAGTCAATCCCGGTCTGAGGGACCGGGTTGATTTTCGGATGGAATATGAACCGTCGGGGTACACGGGGTTTCGTCCCATGTCAGATTACTCGGGACAAACCTATCTGCTGGCTTTGAAACTGGGTGGTTTTGAATCCCTGCGCGGCACGCCGTTGCGTTTTCTGGATTTGCAGACCGGATATTTCACGCGCGGATTTTCAAGTGACGAGCAAGCCGATGGCATTGAACGGTCGCGTCATGGCTTTGTGGGGATCGGCCTGAATCTATCGCAGATACTTTTCGGCCGCCGTGAGCCTCAGGAGGCCGAACTGAAGAATTCAGGGCGCCTGTTCTTCGAACATATTCAGTTGCCCCACACCTCGGTAAGGAATGTCCATAATTTTGATGACTGACAACTTGCACTTCGGATCGAAGCGAAAGACCCCCTGCACGAAATTGCCACCCGGCCGGCCCATGGGCAACCCGGCCGCCTGGACGCAACCAGAATGATCGATCGCTGATCGACTGGCCACCGCCGGCTGAACAGACGGGCAGCCAGCCAGGTGGAAGGCGCTGCGCCTGTTCGCCCTGCCTGCATCACTATTTCCTGAGCGTTTGCCTGAACCAGTGGTCGATCGAAGCCCTGCCCGGGCCCGACAACAGCAATGGCAGCAGCATCACGGCATACATCAGCGGCAGCTTCCAGCCGTTGTCGCAGACGTTGTAGCCGTTGCCGGCGTGCACCGAGGCCCAGGCGACGATATCCAGAACCAGCAGGCCCGCTGCCCAGAATCGCGTACCGAGGCCGATCACCAGTGCCGCTGCGCCAAGGAGTTCGGTCCAGGTAGCGAGGAACCAGCTGACGTCGACCGGCACCACACTGAACGGAAACGGGAAGTCCCCCTGGATCTCGGCGAACCAGTTTTCGCCTTGCAGTTTTTCCAGTCCGGCGACACCGAATTCCCAAGCCAGCAGCAGGCGGATGCCGAGCAGGCCTAGCCAGCTGCCGGCCAGGTCGAGGCGGTCGAGACCGCGCGCGGCCCAGGATGAAATTGCATGCATGATGTGCTCCGGTGGCCAGGGATAAGCAGCAGTCGCGCGCCGAGCGCGATCCTTACACTTCCGCAGCGTTCAGGTGCCGCTGCGCGCGACGCGCAGGCGTTGCCTGTGCAGCAGGGCAGCACCGACCGCCAGCATGCCGAACAGCAGCAGCGCCACCCGAATGCCGAGAACATGGGTGACGCTGCCCATCGCCAGGCTGCCCAGCGGCGCGATGCCGAGGAAAGCCATGGTGAAGATGGCCATCACCCTTCCGCGCATGTCGTCGCGCACCCAGCTCTGCAGCAGCGTGTTGCTGCCGGCGGCGACCAGAACCACGGAGAAGCCCAGTACCATCAGGATCGGATAAGCCAGCAGCGCAGCGCTGTTGAGCGCGAACGCCACCATTGCCGCGCCGGCCAGCAGCGCTGCCGCGCTGACCTGCCGCGCCAGGCCGGAGGTCGAAACGCGCGAAGCCAGGAACAGGCTCGCCATGAGCGAACCGGCACCGGCGCTGCTGACCAGGAGCCCGAACGTGCGAGCATCGCCTCCCAGCGTGGTGCGGGCGTAGAGCGGCATCATCACTACATAGGGCGCGATCAGGAAGCTCACCGAAGCGACCAGCAACAGGAACAGCCGGATGTCGCGGTGGCTGACGGTATAGGACAAGCCTTCCTGCAGGGCGTGCCAAGCAGGTTTCGGCGCGCCGCTTCCGGGGCGCGTGTGCAGCGCGGCGAGCGCGAGCAGTACCGCCAGATAGGACAGCGCGTTGAGCAGGAAGCACACCGCCTCCCCCGCCCAGGCGACGATGATCCCCGCCAGCGCCGGACCGACGAAGCGGGTCGCGTTCATCATGAAGGAATTGAGCGCGATCGCATTCGGCAGCAGCGTCCGGTCGGACACCAGATGCACCACCAGCGACTGGCGCGCCGGTATGTCGACGGCATTGATGCAGCCGAGCACGAACGCCAGGCCGATCAGCAGTGCCGGCGTCACCCAGCCCTGCCAGGCCAGCAGCGCCAGTGTCAGCGCCTGCAGCATCGCCAGCACCTGGGTGGTCATCATCAGGCGGCGGCGGTCGACGCGGTCCGACCACACCCCGCCGAGCGGCGCGAACAACAGGATCGGAACCTGGCTGGCGAAGCCGAGCAGGCCGAGGACCAGGGCCGAATCGGTGAGCCGGTAGGCGAGCCAGGCCATGGCGATCTGCTGCATCCAGGTACCGGCGACCGATACCAGCTGGCCGGCGAAATAGATGCGGAAATCGCGTGCACGCAGGGCGCGCAGGGGATGCGGCAGGGCGGCGGACATCGGCGCGGGTTCGGCTCGGACAAAGCATGATGATGGCATCGATCACCCAGGCCGGCCAATGGCCACGCAGCCAACGGGGGCGGCGCGGACCGCTCCGATCGGTCGCGAAAACCCTGCCGTTCGCCGGGTCGCCTGCGCGATGCGAAGCCGTAGAATTTCCGCATGGCCAAACTTGAATCCCTGCATTTCGACAACGGCTTCGCCCGTCTGCCCGAATCCTTCTACTCGCGGGTCTGCCCGACGCCGGTACCCGACCCCTATCTGGTCGCCTATAGCCCTGAGGCGCTGGCGCTGCTCGACCTCGACCCGGACGAGCTCAGACGTCCGGAGCTGATCGAGACGCTTGCCGGCAACCAGCTGCTGCCGGGGATGGAAGCAATCGCAGCGCTGTATGCCGGCCACCAGTTCGGCCATTACGTGCCGCAGCTCGGCGACGGCCGCGCGATCCTGCTTGGCGAAGTGAAAAATGCGGCTGGCGAGGGCTGGGAAGTGCAGATCAAGGGCGCCGGCCGCACGCCCTACTCGCGCGGCGGCGACGGCCGTGCGGTCCTGCGCTCGAGCATCCGCGAATTTCTCTGTTCGGAGGCGATGCACGCACTCGGCATTCCCACCACCCGCGCGCTGGCCATCGTCGGCAGCGACCACCCGGTCTACCGCGAAGAAGAAGAAACCGCCGCACTGGTGACGCGGCTGGCGCCGAGCTTCGTGCGCTTCGGCTCTTTTGAAGTTTTCTACTATCGCAACCAGGTCGAACCGATCAAACACCTGGCCGACTACGTCATCGCCCGCTACTACCCCGAACTGGCAGCGCTTGCCGATCCCTACCCGGAGTTCCTGCGCCAGGTCGCCCTGCGCACCGCCGAGCTGATGGCGCAATGGCAGGCGGCGGGGTTCTCGCACGGGGTGATGAACACCGACAACATGTCGATCCTCGGCCTGACCCTGGACTACGGCCCGTTCGGCTTCCTCGACGCCTTCGATCCCGGCTTCATCTGCAACCATTCCGACAGCGGCGGACGCTACGCCTTCGACCAGCAGCCCGATGTCGCAGCCTGGAACATCACCAAGCTGGCGCAGGCGCTGGTGCCGCTGATGTCGGTGGAAACCGCCTCGCAGGCGATCGCCGAATACCCGCAGGTGTTCGGCCGCGCCTACCTCGAGCGCATGGCGGCGAAATTCGGCCTGGCGCCCGGCAGCGAAACCGCCAAGCTGGTCATGGATGCGCTGCAGCTGCTGGCGCAGAACCGCGTCGACTACACCCTCTTCATGCGCCGCCTGTGCGACTTCGACAGCGGGCCTGGTGCCCCCAACGCCCCGCTGCACGACCTGTTCCTCGATCGCGCGGCGTTCGGCGACTGGGCCGCGCGCTACGCTACGGCGCTGCGCCAGTCAGGCTCGATCGACGCCGATCGGGGCGCGGCGATGAAGCGCGTCAACCCCAAATACATCCTGCGCAACCATCTGGCCGAGATCGCCATCCGCCGCGCCACCGACCATCGCGACTACAGCGAGGTCGACCGCCTGCAGCGGCTGCTGGCACGGCCATTCGACGAACAGCCGGAGCACGAGGCCTACGCCGCCGAACCCCCTGACTGGGCGCGGCAGATTGAGGTAAGCTGCTCTTCGTGAGCCGATCCGTCCTTCTTGCCGCCCTGCTCGCCAGCCTGATATCTGCCGGCTGCGCCAGCCCGTCGATTCAGCGCAAGGATGGCAGCAGCAGCGCACGCAGTTTCAGTGTTCGCGATCTGGCCAAGAGCGATATCGACAGCGCGGTGGAAATCCACCAGCAGGAGATTCTCGCCATCCTGCAAAACCTCACCGTCAAGTTATACCGACGCAATCCCGCCGAATGGCGCAAGTCCGGCCACGGCAGCGCGGAAGACGCCACCGCCGCCCTGTTCCGCCCGCTCAATCACTGGCACCTGTCGTCCTGGCAGAATCTGCCGTGGCAAAGCGCCCTGCTCGATCCCTGGCGCGATGACTTCGGCGGCGACCGCGTCAAGGCGCTGATGCAAGGCTTGCTGGTGATGCAGATGGCCGCCTTCGACCACCAGACCGAGTTCTATCTGGTCAGCGAACTCGACGCACAGAAACTCTACAACGCCGCTCGCAACACCGAGGCGGTGGTGTGGAAACTTTCGAATGCCCGCAACGCCAGAGGCGAGCCGGTCCTGCTCTCCAACAGCATGGAAGCCGGCGCCATCCCCAACCTCAGCTTCGAACGTGAGTTCGGCAAGCTCATCGGCATCCAGGACACGCTGGCGAAAGTCGTCGAGGACAAGACCAATCGCGCGATCCGCTTCGGCGTGGTGAACGTCGCGACGATGGTCTTCCTGCCGATCTGAGATGGACTGGCGCGCGTCCCCGGATTACGCCTTTTGTGCCGGATTGAGCCGCGACCAGTGGGCGTGGGAATTCCTCCGCCGCAATCCCGACTACCAGTCCGACTTCGCCGGCTTCATCGCGATCTGGCGCGACCTCGAGTCCGACTACGGCACCCCGCCGCAGCGCGACTTCCAGCGCTGGAAGCAGGACCCGCGCGCCTACGGCCCTTTGCCCGGCGCAGCCCCGGACAGCCTCGACGAAGCGACCGGCGAACTGTGCGTGGTCGACGACGAGCGTGTTCTGATCGAATGCTGGATGGGAGCGAAATGGGGCTTCCACAAGTTTCCACTGGATCCTGCGCGCGCCACTCCGCCCGCCCCGGAGGAACTGAGCTGGCGGCCGCCGCCCCCTGCCGCCCCCCGTCCCCCGGGCGATGCCTATCGCCTGGATATCGTCTTCGACCTCGCCCGTCCGCTACCGCCCCAACTTGAAGCCGCCAGGCTGCGGCTGGTCAGCCGCGCCGCCGAATTGCGCCGTTGCGGCCTGCCCGCTCCGCTGAGCGTCGCCAGCGAACGCGCCAAATGGACACGCTGGCTGCGCCTGCTGGATGCACACGCCGCAGGCGCGACGCTCGAGTCGATGAAGGAAAGCGGTTTGTGCGACGACGCGGAAAACTGCGTGCAGGAATTGGACGAAGCGCTGGCGATGAGCCGCCGGGGCTATCTGGACATCCTCAGACTGGCGTCCTAGGCGAAGACTGCCTTCGCCTCGGCCCGCAGCCAAACTGCGTCAACTGCGCTTGTAGACGTCCTCGAAGCGCACGATGTCGTCCTCGCCGAGATACGACCCCGACTGCACTTCGATCATGTGCAGCTCGATCTTGCCGGGATTTTCCAGGCGGTGCGAGGTGCCGAGCGGGATATAGGTCGACTGGTTTTCGGTCAGCAGCGTCACCTCGCCGTCGCGGGTGACCTTGGCCGTTCCCGACACGACGATCCAGTGCTCGGCGCGGTGATGATGCATCTGCAGGCTGAGCTTTTCGCCCGGCTTGACCATGATGCGCTTGACCTGGAAACGCTCGCCCTCGTCGATGCCTTCGTACCAGCCCCAGGGACGGTAAACCTGCTTGTGGATCAGGTGCTCGCAGCGCTTTTCCGCCTTCATGCGGTCGACCAGCTTCTTCACCTCCTGAACCTGGTCCTTCTTCGCCACCAGCACCACGTCGGCAGTTTCCACCACTACCAGATCGGATACGCCGAGCATCGCCACCATGCGCGATTCGGCACGGACGAAATTGTTGCGTGCGTCTTCCAGCAGGACGTCGCCACGCATGGCGTTGCCCTGCCCGTCCTTGTGCGCCACCTCCCACAGGGCCGACCAGGATCCGATGTCGTTCCAGCCGATGTCGGCCGGCACCATCGCAGCGCGGCGGGTGTGTTCCATCACTGCATAGTCGACCGAGTCGGACGGGCAGGCCTCGAATGCGGCCGGATCGAGGCGGACGAAGTCGAGGTCGGGCGTGGCGGCATCGAGCGCAGCACGGCTGGCTTCGAGAATGTCGGGGCGCAGGGCCTGCAGTTCGTCGAGAAAATCCCTGGCGCGGAACAGGAACATGCCGCTGTTCCAGAAGTAATCGCCGGAATCGACGTATCGCTGGGCGGTGGCGAGGTCGGGCTTTTCGACGAAGGCCTCGACCGCGAACGCGTGGCCGCTGTCCGCCAGTGGCGCGCCCTTATGGATGTAGCCGTAGCCAGTCTCCGGGGTGGCGGCGACGATGCCGAAAGTGACCAGGTGGCCACGCTGCGCCGCCGCGGCTGCCAAGCGGATGGCGTGGTGGAAGGCCGCGACATCGCTGATC